>NZ_JBHILR010000019.1:0-9572 GCF_042193415.1 Bartonella sp. TT121SHDZB
ATGAATGATAACAGCTTTTCATTTCATTTGAATACACACATGCGTTATAATCTTTACATCATGATTTGCTTTTTATGCTCTATTCATACATGGCAATCTTATATAAAAAATAGTCAAATGAATCATGCATAAAAGAATGGATTCTTAAGTGGATTCATATAAAATAATTGCAAACAACATATTGACTTTATTGCGTTTTTTGATATGATATCTCTTAATGTCTCTATTGACTATGATCTTTAATCAACTGTTCGACTTCTTCAACACTAAAACCAAGCCTAAAGATCAGAGCGTGTGCGCTTTCCTGTAACTCATACTGACAACGCTTTTCTATAAAAGACCCCTCTAAATCAACCGGTATTTCTGTTTGTACACAAACTTTATGCGTGTCATCTGTAAGTCCCTCTTCTCCCTCTCCAAGCTCCTTGACAAAAATCCAATAAAAACGGGTTGCTAAAAGATCCTCTAGCCGCCTGACCGTTTCAATCTTATCAAAAGAAAGCATGTTCAAATAATCTTGCTTGCTATTTAAATGCTCCGGATAGTCTAGCATCTTCACATCCTCTCTAAACAAAACAACGGGGGTGGCTACAACCACGCGCTCCTAATGTCTCATTCCTGAAACTACGAGAATACTGACCATTACGATAAAAAACACCGTTATAGGCGCCACCACTCCAACTGCCTCCTCCGACTAAAACATTCATCTCTGTCTTAAAAGTCATCCTTCCTGCTGTTGTAGAAGGTATCTGTACTGGAAAAGTTTCTGATAAATATTGCGAAACATAACCGCAGCCATCTTCACACCCTATATGCGAGATCATCCGCCTATTTGACGTATCAATATGACCACCTGAACTCTTAGGAGATGGGGACTTCTTCCCATGAATACTTGTCTTATCATTGCTTCCATACATCGCAGACGCAAATGTCTCATCATTCAACAAGGACTTCTTTACACGCATCATATCTAATACATGCTCTGTATAGCTACGGTTCGTTGTGATAGGAACACCATACGCAGAGCGCGTATTCTCACCCATCCCTGACTGGAGATAAATATCAACCCAAAGATCTTTAGAGGGGTCATAAACCATTCCTTCTGGACTACTATGCGGGCGGTGATTCAAACACCAAACGGAATGGGGTAAAATATCCCCTGCCTCATAACCCGATAACGGGTGATCTTTTATACTACCAACATCCGCACAAAGCGTATGAAACCCCCCTATCTGTTTCGAAGTATCTAATGTATATCCATCGGGGTAGGTAGAGTTTTCAGACACAACAAGTTTATACGACTGTCTTGTATCAAACGCCAAATAAATGTAATAATCCTTCCCAGGCGTAAGAGAAGAAGGGACTGTGATCGTGTGATCCTCTGTATAGCTAACAAACGTAATCTCGCTCGTTAGCATCAAAGAGAGATGCGTTCCTTCTTTCAATTTCAATTCGTCTCTTTCTGTTGCTACAAGAAACGGTGTGGAAACAGAAATTACACTCAACTTTAATTGCTTCAGTAAATCAGTCAAACTAGAAGATCTACTTGTGCCACTACTTCTTTGTTGAGCGGTCATTGCTGCTTGTTTTGCTTCTTCTGCTAGGATCTTTGCACTCAAGGCTGCTGTATTCGCAGAATTGGCTGTTGCTGTTAGTGTTGCTAGGCTGTTCTTTACATCAACAAGCTCTTGCTTGGTCGTAGCAGCTGTGTTTTTTTCTTGCTCTACGACTTTCTTGATAGCATCAACCGTTTTTGATGTTTCCGAAAAATTAAACGAAATAAGGGATTTATTGGCTTGCTCTGCTATCGTTTTAGCTTCTTCTGCTGTCCTTTTCGCTCTATCGGCAACTTCCTTGGCTTCTCTTGCTTCACTCTTAGCTTCATATGCTCTGCTATCTGCTGCCTCGGCTTTTTTCTTGGCTTCTTCTGAGTACATTCGCGCTAAACTTACGGGAGCTTTAAAATTATCAACCACTTGATTGATATCTATAACGCGACTATTCGCTCCATAAGCAACGGTTTGCGCTTTTTCTGCTATTGATCGCGCTTGTCCTGCATCATGTTTGGCATAATCAGCTGTATCCTTAGCTTCTTTTGCTATTTTTTGCGCTTCATCTGCTGCGGCTTCTAAAGACGCCGCTTTTTTACCGGCGGTTTCTGCTGCCTTCTTTGCCTCTTCTGCTGTATATTTTGCACTGTTCGCTATATTCTTCGCTTTGCCTACTTCATCCTTCGCTTCATATGCTCTGCTACTTGCTGCCTCGGCTTTTTTCTTGGCTTCTTCTGAGTACATTCGCGCTAAACTTGCTGTGACTTTCGCTTCATCCGCTACAGATTTCGCATTACTAGCTACTTGTTTTATATCATCCAGAGTACTTTGAGATTCTTGTGCAATCTGCTCGGCGGATTCCGCTTTACTCTTCGCCTCTTGCGCTATAGCCTTAACCGCCTCTGCACTCACTTGACCTGCTGACTCTCCTGAACGCACCGCTGTCTCTGCTGATGCTTTGGCTTCATTGGCTATTCGCGTTGCTTCTCTTGCTTCTGTTAAGGCTGTAGCCGCTGTGGATTTCGCTTCATTCGTAATGGTCTCCACCCTTTCTGCCTTAGCCTTTACTTCTTCGGCTAAGGTTTTCGCTTCTCCAGACTTCGTTAAGGCTTCTGAAGCTTTTTCGCCTGTCTCAACGCAAATCTGTTTCGCTGTATTGGCTATTGACAATGCACTTTCTGCAACACCTTTCACTTCTTCAAGTGTTTTATTCGTTGCATCAAAAGATGCCTTGTTTTTCTGTACAAGTTTCTTTGTCTCTTCTGAGATTGTTTTAGCTTCCTCTGCAATCCCCTTTACATTATTGGCTGTGGTAGATGCCATATCCGACGTTGCTTTCGCAGCGGTCGCTTCTGTAAACGCATCAGTGGAAGCATTTTTGGCTTCTGTTGCTAATTGCTTGGCTTCTTCACAAACCCTCTTACTGTCTTGCGCAACTCTCTCGGCTTCCTCTGACTTCTTCTGAATGGCTTCTGCTAAACTTTTGCTTGCTTCCCCACCTTCACGGACCGCTTGTCTATCTGCTTGCAATGCTTGCTCTGCTGTTATCTTCGCTTCATTCGCTAATCTCGTTGCTTCTGAGGCTGTACGTGACACATCATCAACCTTCTTTTCAATGCCCAAAACTTTCTCTTGTGCCGCATCTACTGTACTCTTAGCTGCTTGCGAAAGCACATGCGCATCATCGGCTTTATTTTTCGCTTCAACGGCTATAACTTTCGCACCATCTGCTAAATGCTTCGCATTATTCGCTATCGTTTCTGCCGAATGCGCCGTCGTCTTAACTTCTTCAACCAACTGTTTAACTTCACCAGCTTTACTCTTGGCTTCCATCGCTACAGTTTCTACTGTTAAAGCCTTCTGTTGGGCTCCTTCCGCTGTCTGTTTTGCTGTCTCCGCTGTAGTCTTGATATGATCAACCGATTGTTTAAGATCATTAACGCCCGTCAATGCTCTCAAGGCGGTTTCTTTCGCTTCACCAGAAACCAAAGAGGCGGCTTCTGCTTTGTTTGTTGCCTCCTCTGCTTGAGAAGTTGCTGTAGAGGCAATTTGTTTGGCTGCTGTGGACAGTGTCTTGGCTTCTGCTGTTGCCAACTCTACTCTAGATGCTGTTGCCTTCAATGACCTGACTTCTGATAGGGCTTGCTCTGCTGTTCCATGCGCTTCTGTAGATGCTGTACTCGCTTTTTCCGATAAATCTTTTGCTTCTTCGGCCATTTGCTTGGCGGCTTCAGATGCACTCTTGGCTTCTTCGGCTAATCTTTCTGCCTCCTCTGACTTATTCTTGGATTCGGAAGCTCTCGTTTTCGCAACGCCGGCTTCTGTAAGAGCTCTGGATGCCATATCGTGCGCACTATCCGCTTGGCTTTTTGAAGCTCTTGCATCTTTCAATGCTTCATCGCATGCTGTCTTTGCTTCACGCGCTGTTGAATCTGCTCTTGTGGCTGTGGTCAAAGCTTGACCAACCGTAACCGCTGTGCCATCCGATAATTCTTTCGCATCATCTGCCACCCTTTTCGCGGCATCCGCTGTTTGCTTCGCTGCCGTGGATAATCCTAGCGCACGTTCTGAGATCTGCTGGACCTGAACCCCTTGTTCCGCACTCGCAAAGACTTCACGAGGATAAAGACTTGCCGTCCCTAACAATTTCGGGACAATAACCGTATCCTCTGAAACTCCCTCTATGATCTCTTCTTTCGTGGCTACCGGTATCTGATAGTCATGCGTATGATATGGTATCCCCATCGCCTTTCTTCCTCACATCATTCAAAATAAATGCCTAAAATAAACACGATTGTAATTCTTCAATCTCAGACTTTAATGCCTTTAGACTCTCTTCATG
Source organism: Bartonella sp. TT121SHDZB (assembly GCF_042193415.1). Lineage (NCBI taxonomy): Bacteria > Pseudomonadati > Pseudomonadota > Alphaproteobacteria > Hyphomicrobiales > Bartonellaceae > Bartonella > Bartonella sp. TT121SHDZB. The sequence goes on from NZ_JBHILR010000019.1 coordinate 4,393, forward strand.
ATCATTATTCAAAGAATCCTTCAAAAGGGTAACAAGGCTATTAAGCGGAGCATGTACAAAGCCACTCCCTGTATACAAAACAACCCGTACTTGAGACGGGTCGCTAAGTTCTGATATGGCAAACGCTTTTAATGACATTTCAACTCCTCATGTCTTAATCCCATAAACGATACTCACATTAACGGGACGCGTTTCAACGCCACCAAATGAACCCATCATGACTATATGATCATGCTCCCCTAAATCTTCCCCTGCCTGTTTGGGAATTCGATACGTCATCATTTGATCTCCATGCTTCAAGAAAAATGGATGTAAAGTATGGACTTTTTCTCCAATAAATGAAGGAGTTTCTGAAGGAAGTACAACTTCTCTTTCAAAGCCTTCATGGCACCTTTCCAATGCATCCCCACTTAAACCTATACATTCCTCGTCTAGATTAGGTCCATGTGGAATAATTGTATAACCTACAACAACACTCCTCTTCCTCCTCGTGCTATTTTCTACTGGAGAAAAAAAGCCAATATTGTGTTCATGACTTCTCAAAGAGCACTGTTGCACACTACCAAATATCCGCTCATGATCGACAAAACCTGTATAATCAAAACCACGCAAAAACATGCCCCGTAAATCTGGTACATTAAATGTTGTTTCATCGCCACCCTGACCCCACATCGTTCCTATTGTTGCAAAAAGAGTACGATATTTATCACGCGAATAAGAACGACCATCACAAGGGAGCCAACCTTCCGGCAATCTTTCCATGGCAAAAGCCCCAATAAAACCTGTAGGCAAATGTCTTAATTGTGGAGATTGTCTTATCGTAGGGTTGAGCAACTGCCATCCTGAAATCTCTTCATCATACACAAGTGTGTAAATACAACCTTGCTGTATTTCTCCTCCTATAAGCGGGAATAAACCGTTTTCCGTTGCCCTATAGACTAATTTGTTCGGTAGATCATTAATGAAAAAACTGGTCATACCAACATTACTCTCCCGCGCCTTAAACCGTAAAGAAAGACCATTGCTATAACGGGAAAGTGATGTGCTACTGTTTAAGCGAATGATCGTCTGTTGCTGGTGATGATCAATCTCAAAATGACTGTCAAGCGCTCCACCCGTATCCGATAAATATTCTCGCACGCGCTGCATCATCCCACGGGCACTATTGTTGACTGTATGAGGAGATTGACCTTCTGACCAATCAATCAAATCATCAGAACGCGTATTATCCGACGCTCTAAGCGACCAATCATAAATCGTTGACATCGCCACCTCAAGTTTTTATCGCATAAACGACCGATACATTAATCGGGCGCGTTTCACCTGTCCTATTTTCCAACGCTGTGAGATCTTGGGTATGGGGCTGCATAAAAGGAACACTCAAAACATCATAAGTTATAATATCTTCTTTTCTTACTCCAGAAATGGTTGAGACTCTCGATTTTTGATCTTCATCAAGCGAATGTCCCCATAAAGTTGTCGCCTCCCCATGCCAATAATGTTCATTATCCTCACTCATCTGTGAAACTGATATCCTATGACCTTCATGGATATGCGATTGGATGAAATCCTCTTGTACACTCCCAAAATTCCGTCCAACATCAATATTGCGCCCTCCATCAAATCCACGTAAAAACATCCCACGAAAATCAGGGATATTGAACGTTATAAACCCATCGCCACTCCCCCATGTCGTTCCTATTGCCGCAAAAAGATCACTATAAAGACGCCGTGAATAAACACTGCCATCACACAGTAACCAACCACTGGGAATTGCTTGCATAGCAAACGTCCCTATAAAACCTGCTGGATAAAGAGAACTTGCCAAACCTTGGGGTGATGTGATGGGGGTAGGATTAAGCAAATGCCATCCAGAAATTTCTTCATCATATACAAGCGTATAGATGCATCCAATTTGAATTTCCCCTCCCTCTAAAAAGGTTGCAACGCCGGTTTGTGATGCCTTGTAAACCGGCTTACTTGATAAGCTATTCAAAATAACTTTGGTCGCTCCAACATTCTTGCCACGCGCTTTAAAGCGCAAAACAATATCATTCTTATACTCTAAAAAGGCTGACTTGCTTTGCAACCTTATGACTGTCGTTTGATCTCCATGATCAACCGTAACAATCCCTTCAAGCGCTCCACCCGTATCCGATAAATATTCTCGCACGCGCTGCATCATCCCACGGGCACTATTGTTGATTGTACTAGGACGTTGTCCTTCTGACCAATCAATCAAATCATCAGAACGCGTATTATCCGACGCTCTAAGCGACCAATCATAAATCGTTGACATCTCTCGTGAATCCTAGTTTCGTGTAAAACGGTCCGTAAAACGCCCGCATGAATTGCGTCATCAAAGGATTATCATCATCATCACTCTCTTCTTCTTCCGAAGCTTCTTCTTGTGATGCTAATAATGCCCTTAAAACCTCTAACAAGTTGTCTCTATTTCTAATGCCACCCTGCACTATAGGACTTGCTCTATGAGGCTGCCCACCATACATCTGTAATACACGGTTGACAAAATCACTTGCACGCATAGCGTTGTTTCCACCATTCAAGCCAACCGCATTGCTCCCAACAATTTGCGCCGCATTGGCATGGGGATTTTGCAAAAGACGCGCGGCTCCTCCTGCACCTTGTTGATGCTCTATATCATATCAAAAAACACAATAAAGTCAATAGTTTGTTTGTAATTATTTTATATGAATCCACTTAAGAATCCACACTTTTATGCATGATTCATTTGATCATTTTTTATATAAGATTGCCATGTATGAATAGACCATAAAAAGCAAATCATGATGTAAAGATTATAACGCATGTGTGTATTCAAATGAAATGAAAAGCTGTTATCATTCATAACAGTTTATAAATTTTATGATACGTTTTTATCACTTAAAAATCGCATTGAAGTTAGTAATATAAACTTTTTTAATTTCGCTAAATTTTTAGCGAAACTATTATAAGCTTATAAGTTTAATTTATAAAATTGCATAAAAAGATTTAAAGACAAAATCATATTTAAAACGCTTTCTAAAAATTTAGAAAACGATAGGCAGGCATTATACAGATCCTATCATCACAACAGATATGAAATTCAAAACGCTATATCTTATGAAATGAAAAGCCTTTTAATGAATAGATTGCAGGCTAGTCTTTAAGAACGGAACTATTCGCTTCCACAAAAAAATGGAGGCAAATAATGCCATGGCAGTAGAATAACTATCTACTTTAGATTTGGTACTAAAAACGTTTTAAAAGTTATAGTTTAAAAATACGAAACCAAAAGAGCTCTTTCCAAATTTGGGGGCAGCTATTTAGACAAGATAAGCAAACAAACTTCAAAACCATTGTAACATCATAAGGTATGGGTTTTTACTCAATTTTGAGTCAAAAGCTGTAATATTTAAGAATGCTCTATTCTAAGATAATGCCTCCAAAAATGGAAAAGCTGTAATATTTAAGAATGCTCTATTCTAAGATAATGCCTCCAAAAATGGACCGGCTAATATTTAAAGAAATTAGGTTTTAATGAAAAGTACAAATACGCTTATGAGAACCTCTTTAAATGCACGTTTAAACGTTTGAAACATAAAATGAGATCTTTATAAGAAACGTTAAAACTTTTTTTTATTACAGTTATAACTTAGTTATCATTTGCTCTTAAGAACGTTTCATTTATGAAAAACGAAGATCTAGATTTCACAGCAGAGCAAAATCTTGAAAACCTTACACTTTATAAAACCATAATTGTTTATTTATCTTATGAAAAGCTGCTTTTGAAACCTAACGCTCGTAAATGTAAAAAGAACGTTTTTACAAGACATTCACTTAATATGCATTTGCTTTTGATTGGATTGTTAAAGCTACCGAGCGTTTTGATTTGTTTGATACGTTTGATAGCCATAACAAGCGTTTATAGGCTCTCTCATTCAAATGAGTGATTAAAGATCATACGCACATTTACGTTCCTTTTGATAAGTTTTCATAAAGATAATAGAGCGCTTGCAATATGATACGTTTTGTATATATGCACTGATTACTCCATTGTGGATGATTCATTTTAATCAATAAGAAACGCTATTTGAAAGCCGCGTCATATCACTTGGCACGGCTTTCTTTTATGAATGCTCTCTTTTATGAGATGTTTATAGCAATGCATTTTATATGCGTTTATACACCATAAAGAAAGCACGCCCCCCACGCCGTTCTTTATTCTGTTTTATCAGTTATATTGACAACATTATCCCTTTCATAAACCTCACATTTTTTTGGAACCAACCTTACTTTGCTTTTTTTATTGATTTTTGCATTGCCATAAACACGCCCCCAGATCGTTGCACAATATGAGATTTTAGCATTGCCATAAACAGAGCCATAAATCTCACAAGAGCCACTCACACAAGCATTTCCATAAACCTTGCCATAAATTTTAGCACGACCATTAATAACAGCATAATTATAAATTTTTGCATGGCTATAAATGCAAGCAGAGCCAGAAACCTTGGCATGACCATAAACGCGTGCATAACTAAAAACCGTAGCATCATAAGAAACATGCGCATGATCATAAATATGAGCATCAGCAAGAATGCGGGCACTACCATTCACATGAGCATACCCATAAACATTGCCATAAACATGAGCATTGCTATAGACAAAAGCATGGTCATAAACTTTAGCATATTGAGAGATAAAAGCTTTTCCATAGACCTCAGCATTGCCATAAACTTGACCACAGACTTGAGAAAAATGGCGTATTTTTGCATTTTCATACACTCTTGCATGACCATAGACACAAGCCTCATCATAGACCCAGCAATTACCATCATGGGATAGGTTAACTTCCTTTTCAATAAAGCCGCCTAAAGACCCCGCCTTTACATCATCAAAATCTTTTAAAGCTTTAATGCGATAAAGGCTTATAATATTTCGAGTAAGAGCATGTTTGATTTTTTTGATTTCACTGGTTAATTCATATTTTTTGCACATAAGAAGACCCTCACAATCTAATGTGATAAACGTTTGATAAAATTTGAAATGGAAAAATTGAGTTGGAAAGCAGGCGCCCCCGCCGCGCCAGAGGCAATTTATGCAGCGTTATTTTCAATAATCTTTACAACGGTATCGTTTTCATAAACCTCACAATTTATGGGAACCCAATATAAATC
>NZ_JBHILR010000052.1:0-761 GCF_042193415.1 Bartonella sp. TT121SHDZB
GTTCGATCTTTCCCTCGTTAGTCGTTTGCGGGAAATCTTTTGAGTTTGGGAGGGTCTCTAGCCGTAGATCTCGAGATAATTGTTTGCAACGAGATTCCGCGAGTATCGGGATTTGATATGGACTTAGATCTGCAGATTTTCCGTCGTCGAGGATGAGAGCAATGTGGCTCCGAGTTTTAGATATGTTAAAAGATGAATCTTTTAAACAATCGGGAAGGCTTTACGGAAGACTCATTGTAGATCTCGGACGATCCGGACATGGGTTTCAAGGGACCAAGATGCCGCCATTGCCCGAGATCATGAGATGATTGCACGGATGGGCGCCAGGACCCTCGCCGTTGGCGCCAGATGGGAGTGGACGAGCCTTCCGTGAGTTTTATCGAGCGACGACCCGTTTCTTGGATTTGATCGTCGCTTGGCTTTTCTTTCGAGGACTTTCGGGTGACGATTTCGTCATTGACCGATTTTGACCCCAACAGTTAGCCCCCCAGCTAGCTAGGAACCGTAGAGCCTGTCAGATCCTAGCTCGCGGTATAGCCGTGTGGGAAAGTGTTGAGATGTAATCGTATGCCGAAAATCGGGGTAAATAGTGATTTTACCTCCTTTATATTGATGGAGTAAGAAATCTTATTCTTACTTCATCACAAGATTTTTACTCTCTCTCTCAAGAATCCTTTCTCTCTCTTTAAGAGTAATGTCTTCAAGATCCTCCAAGAGAAATTCTTCTTCCCATTCATCCTCGGATGACTCTCCTGCCCATG
>NZ_JBHILR010000053.1:0-733 GCF_042193415.1 Bartonella sp. TT121SHDZB
GGGTGCTGTGCGGCTGGGCGGTGCAGGCAGCCGAGCCGGCGGTTGCCGTCTATTACGGGAACAAGGCCTCGCTCAGTGAACTGAGCCTCTACGACATCGCCGTCGTGGAGCCGGGCCACGGCTACGACCCCGTTCAATTCCGCAAGCAGGCTCCGGGCAGCGAACTCTACGCATATGCCTCCGTGGCCGAGGTGCTGCCCGAGCGCGCCTACTTCAGCAAGATTCCCGAGGCCTGGAAGATGGCGCGCAACGGCGCCTGGCAGTCCATCGTCCTGGACCAGACGCCTGCCCAGTGGCCTGCCTTCTTCGCCGATGAGGTGATCGCACCACTGTGGAAGCAGGGCTTTCGCGGCTTCTTCCTGGACACGCTGGACTCCTACCGCCTGGCTGCGAATTTCGACGAAAAGGCCCAGCAGGACGGCCTGGTGCGCGTCATCGAGACGCTGCACCAGCGCTATCCCGGCATCCGGCTGATCCTGAACCGGGGCTTCGAGATCGTGCCGCGTGTGCGGGACAAGGTACAGATGGTGGCGGCCGAGTCGCTGTTGCGGGGCTGGGATGCCAGCCTCAAGCGCTATGTGAGCGTGCCCGAGAAAGACCGCGAATGGCTGCTGCAGCAACTGCAGACCATCCGCGAGCGTGACCGCCTGCCGGTGCTGTCCATCGACTACGTGGCTCCGCACGACCGGGATGCCACGCGCGAGACGGCCCGCCGCATTGCGCAGCTGGGCGT
>NZ_JBHILR010000021.1:0-7069 GCF_042193415.1 Bartonella sp. TT121SHDZB
TTATCCACAGATCATGGGGTTATGCACCCCATATCTTAAGATTGACCTGTGACATAAGCCGCCCATTTATCCATATAAACACGGCGCTGTTCTAGATAGTCAGTACGACGATAGGCACGCTCTACTTGTCCTCCTACTGTATGACTTAGAATAGTTTCAGCGACCTCATAGGGGGCATCGGTTGTTTCGGCGAGCCAATCACGTAAACTAGAGCGAAAACCATGGGGGCAGGATTCAAGTTTATTTTTTTTCATATAAATTGACATACAGCGTTCAGCAAGGGGACCGCGACCGGTTGCAGAAAAAAAGAAATCGTTGCGAGAAAGCGAGCGCGCTTGTTTGAGAATTTCTAATGCTTCTGTTGATAAGGGCACGCGAAATTCTTTTGTTGTATCACGCTTTCCTTTCATATTCTCAGCAGGAATTGTCCAGATATCACCTTCAATTTGATCTTTATGAATATGACGCAAAGGAAAAGTACGAACCCCTGTAAGGATAAGCAAACGCAAAGCCAGTTGTGTCATGTTTTGTGTTTTACAGAGTAACTGATAAAAGGCAGGGACATCTTTCCAATCCATTGCAGGTAAGTTTTGGATTTTATGGCGTTGTTTACCTAAGAGAGCTTGTGCTTTTGTTACTGCTTGTAAATCAACATCCAAACCCAAAGCAGCCGCATGTTTGAGACAAAGATTGAGACGAATGAGAGCTCTACGCGCTGTAGCAGCTTTTGTATGCCAGATAGGGGCAATAGTGTTGCGTATCTCTGTTTGTGTAATCTCAGAAACGGGTAAACAGCCTAATTTAGGGAGAATATGAAGGCGTAAAGGTAAAAACCAATGTCCATCTTTACCATCATTCTTTAATTCAGCTTTACGGCTTTCAAAAGCATCTACGGCAATGTCTTTTAAATAATGAAGATTGCTTATTGCTTCACGCTTTTGTTTATTGCGTTCTTTAATGGGGTCACGCCCCTCACGTAACACAGAACGCCACCCCGTTGCCAATTCACGCGCTTGTTTTAAAGAGACATCTCGCAACGCTCCCAATCCCATTTCACGACGACGCCCGTGAAGGGTATAACGGTAAATCCATTGAGCACCTCCATCTTTACGCTTATGAAGTAACAAGCCAGCACCATCATTATATTTGCCAGCCCCCAATGTTGCGACAGATCTTGCATTAAGACGGTTCATAAGAGCCATTTTTAGTCCTTTCTTATACAAATTTGATCCACACACTCATCCCACTTGTTATGTGCAAATGAGTGGTTTTGATTGATTCAAGATAAGCAGGTTTGAAATGAGAGAATCTTACGTTATTCGGGACTCTCACTCAACATGAATAACGCTAGATTATCATTATAAATCAATACGTTGCCCTGAAGTAGCAACGCTGTTTTTTGGAGGTGCTGGAGCAGCCAAGGAAGGTATAAAGCTTGGCGAAAAGACAGTGATCAAGTTCAATGCTATGAAAGATTTTGCCCAATTCGCTTCCAAGAAAAATCTTGCCAAACTTGCAGCTCAAGGAGATCCTGCCAAACATGCGGCGAAGAAAGAACTAACTAAACTCGCTGCTAAAGAAAAAAAGCTTTGGTTAAAAAAGAAACCCACTAAATTTACTGATAGCAAATTTGGTCAGACGAACAAAGCCTATCAGAGAGATGATTTGTTTGATCCTAACAGAATTTCTGATTGGGAAGAAAAAGGAAAAACGGTGTGGGGCACCAATATTGAGAGAATGGAAACAGGAAGAGCACCTATAGGATTTGATAATAAGTCTGTTGAGTTGCATCACCTAAAGCAAACGCATGAGGGACCCATAGCAGAAATGAGTCATGAATCTCATAAAAAATATACTTCTGTGATTCATGCTCCTTCCAAAACACATCAATCGCTTATAGAGAGAGAAAAGTTTGGTAAGTGGAGAGAGGAATATTGGAAGGAACGCGCTAAAGGATATAGAGAACAAACAAACAATAATTTAGGAGGAATAATCAATATGAAATGGAGTATCATAGGGATAGATTTTGACAGATGGGGACAAGAGCATCGACAGTAAATGCTCTACGGTTAATTGAAAAGAGAAAAAAGAAATTTGGAGAAATAATTGATGAAAACCTATACCTTAGATGATGTTTTAGAATTAGTTGATAAATATAATGGTGATATTATCAATTTTGGTACTGAAGATGATGCAGTTGGTGATTTCGTGATTGAAAAGGCGGAGAAAGCTCTCGGTTTACAATTTACATCGTCTTACAAGAGTTTTTTAGAACATTGTAAAGGCGGGGACATTGGTGGTGAAGAAATCTATAGTCTTTATGATAATCCTATGGGTATTCCTGCTGGTGATATTGTTTTTCAGAACTTAAATGATAGAAAACGTGGTTTTGTGACAGCAGAACAGCTTATCGTGTGTGAAGCTGATTTTGATGAAACCTTTTACTTTGATTATACGCAGTTTCGAGATGGAGAATGTCCAATCTATGTTATGTTTCCATTGGATAATTGCGAATATTACGCCAGTAATTTTTATGAATTCCTTTGCAAAAGAATTAAAGTACACGTGGGAGAAGAGATACCTGAAGGTGAACAACCGATTGAAAAGACTGAGAACACTCCCACTCCGCAACCTATACCTTTTTACAAGAGTTTTTGGAAAAAACTATGGAAGAGGTGAAATTGATAGAGGAAATATGGAGCGTTTATGATACAAACTTTGAGATTGTTCGTAGTGATGATATTGTTTATAAAAACTTAAATTATAGAAAAAATGGTTTTGCAACGCCACAGCAACTTATTGTTAGTAGAACCGATTTTGGAAAGACATTTTTCTTCGATTATTCTCAATTTCAGAATGGAGAATGTGCACTCTATTTTGATTTTCCACCCAAGGATCCACAATATTATGCAAGTAACTTCTATGAATTCCTCTGTAAAAGGATTACAGATAATTTGAAGTAAATTTCTTTGTATGGTGGTTTTACTTCCAAATTGCAATGTTAAACCACCATTATTTTTTTCTTTTCAAGAATGCAAGCATCGTTAATATTTTTTAGGGGGGATAATCTATGAAAACTTATATTTTAGGTGATGTTGCACAATTAATTAATAAGTATCCGGATGTTATCGACTTTGGCACTGCGGAGGATGCGCCTGATGATATATTGATTGAAAAAGCTGAGAGAACTCTTGGTTTACAATTCACATCTTCCTACAAAAGTTTTTTAAAAAATTATGGAGGAGGAGAAATTGGAGGTTATGAAATTTTTAGCATTTATAACGCAAGTTTTGATAAGTGTCCTGCTGGTGATATTGTTTTCTATCATTTGACGGATATAAAAAATGGTTTGGCAAAACCACAGCAGCTTGTTGTCAATAGAACAGATTTTGGTGAAACCTTTTATTTTGATTATACGCAGTTTCGGGATGGTGAATGCCCACTCTATCTCAAGTATACATCTGAAGATTCCGAATATTACGCAAGTAATTTTTATGAATTTCTCTGCAAAAGAATTAAAGAGTATGCAGGGGAAGATTCATGAAAACTTATACCTTAGATGATGTTATACAACTAGTTGATAAATAGAATAATTGCGATTTATTGCTTGTTATGAAAACATCTAAAAAGAGATTGATCATTATAAAGATTAGAAAAATCCCTTTTAATAGACCGTGTCAGTTTTGTCAGTTCTTTTTAGACCCTCTATTATTTTTTTTAAATGAGAGAAAATTAAAAACATTATATTTCAATAGGTTATAATTTTAATGATGCAACCTTTATTAAAAGACAACCCATAAATTCAATTCATAATATATATTTGTCAGTTATGTGTCAGTAAATTGAACCGACAAAATAGATTATTTTAGTGAGTGATTAAAATGTGCTTTATGAAAAGCATATGCTCCTTTAAAGCCTTTCAAAAGATAGTTTGTAACTCATAAGAAGTGCTATCAAGACCATTATGGTTATGAGTTTAGAGGGTTTTGAAGGTTTCTTTTACGCCCCTTTATATATTATTTTTCAATAAAAAAATAAAAGTTATTATATTTCAATATGTTAATGTTTTAAATAAACAACTTATATTACACACAATACATAAATACAATCTATGATATACATTTAAGAGGGTTTTGAAGGGTTTTTGAGAGTTTTAAGAACCTTCAAAACCTATAAGTAATATAAGAAAATGAATATATATAACTCTCTTTAAACAAAGCTTCTGATAACAATAAAGCTATCATTTTAAATTACGGTATAATCTTTTAAAGACAATCCAAATAAGAGTATCTAAAAGTGCAAGTTTCTTCTTTTTAGAATAACGCATATAAACACTCCTTTTAAGATGGTAGGTAATCAACTTAACAAGAGAGGTATAGATTAATCGCTATGTTCTATACCTCTTGTGAATTTAGCATGCTTATCATGTGAATATGCTTTATAAGTTATTCAGTTTCTCTTAGTTCTAATTTTGGTAAGTTCTTAACGATTTTCATTGTTTCTAAACTTACGGTAATAACCCTTTGAAACAACTCTAGAGGGTAGGCAGGGTTACCAATGGTTTCAACAGCATAGCGATTGGCATCATTCACAATACCACTCTTTTTATCAGTCTTTACACATTGGCGCCCCATAACCCATTCAAGAGCGGGTTTACCATTAACGATATACGCATAAGCGTCAAGAGGGATATCTGTTATTGTGATATTGTTATTATAAATAACTGTTGATTTATCTTTCTCTTTACCTGCTTTTGCGAATTTCATTTCAGTTACATAATAGAATTTTTCTGGATTAGAGATCTCTGTAACTTTTGGATTACCTTTTTTAAAGGTCACTGGATAAGGTTCTATAGTTTCATAATTCACGTGCAAATGACCCAATTCACGCCCAGCTGTTACAAACTTCCAAAAGTCATCAGCACTCTTTACGCAAGGGATACGAGGCAATTCTTTAGAGAGGTTATCAGCATAACGGGCACGGTAATCTTCCGAATGAAGTAGACCGTAAACGTAATAGAATAAATCATCTTTAGTGATTTTTTCATTAGGATAAGCCGCTTTAAAATGTGCTAATCCTTCATCAGTTATAGCATCACGCCTTTGTAAACCAGATGTTGTGCTTTCTTCTGTAGAATGCGTAAATAAATGTGACTGGTTATTATCTTTAGATTTTAAGGAGGTAATATCTTCATAAAAGTATCTTGGAAAGCATTGACTTTTTTCTATTGCATCTAGATTAGGTAAATCCTTACTCATCAAAACAGAAAAACCACACCTTGCTCCTACGCCTGTAATTTGAATGCCTCTATTTTCAACCGCTTTTCCTATTGGAAATATACGCGGCATTTGATAAACCATTTCATTGAAGGTACGACTATAATAGAGCCATTGTTGTGTAAATGGACGATATAAACTTTTCGTAAGGCATGTAATCTCAAATTCAAAAATTTTTCCTTTTGCCAAATCTTGTTTAAGTGCACGGCTCCAACTTATTTTTTTTACATTTGAATTTACGAAATCATTTACAGTCTTTACACGTATTTTACGATCAATATGTGGATAGGTATCATTAAACCGTTCTACTTCACTGTTATAGAAGGTAATCATATTATTCATGTTTTTGGCTAAAGCTTTACGGCTTGAGTTATATGCCCAAGCATCACGACTAGTGACGATACCACAAGAGAAATTTTCAAACAGTTTTTTGTCATGATCTTTCTTAACACCCAAGGCTAGAAATGTTTCAAAACTTTCATCACGTTGATTTATCCAATCACCATATTCGTCTGGCGTGATCATTTGCCAACCATCATCACGTGTAATACCACCAACACTACCCAAATATTGAAGCATCTCAAGTTTTTTTTCGGTGGAAAGATTATTACCAATATCATGATAGTAAATTTTACAAGGTCCAATAGCATTGGGATTTTTGATAAATAGCGTTACCGCAATACCAGTCATACTACCATTGCCGAAAATATTTTCACCTTCTTGAGCAGCTCTATTGCTTAACATATTTTTGCGAAGATCACCCCGTAAATTAAGCACGTAAATGCTCGTAAATTCTTTGGCTAAAGATTTTCGTAACCCATCCATTGTTGACTTTTCTATATAACCAGAACCAGAAACAAAACCGATTACCCCAGCATTATCAATACGGTCACTAGCCCAGCGGATTGCACGGATATAGCTATCATAAAGACTTCGTATATTGGTTGCTTTCGATTGAACGGCATAGGTTTCACGAATACGGTCATCTAATATCGGATAAGGCGTATTTTTTGCATTGTCGTTTTCGCTCTTTTGTCCTACCGAATAAGGTGGGTTACCAAAGATAACTTTGATATCCAGATTTTTCTGATACTCTAAATATTCACTGTTTTCCTCTAGTAAACCTTTCATCAGATCTTGCTTTTCAAGCATGCGGAAAGTATCGGTTAAGCCAATATGTTTGAAAGGAATATACTCACCTTTCATAAGACTATGATAGGCTGTTTCAATGTTAATCGCTGCTATGTAATAAGCAAGCAAAACAATCTCATTGGCATGGATATCATGACGGAATTTATATTCCATATCCTCTGGTTTTATGAGATTGGATTGTAAAAGCCTTGTGATAAAGGTACCAGTACCTGTAAAAGGGTCAAGAATAGAAACACCACGGGACCCCAAGCTTGTTCCAAATTCATTCCGCAACACATCATCAACAGAATGAATGATAAAATCAACAACCTCAACGGGTGTATAAACAATCCCAAGCCTATCCGTGGTTTTCTTAAATGCCTTGGCAAAAAAACTTTCATAAAGTTTGATAATAAGATTCTGTTTTGCATGCGTTTCCGTAATGCCTGCTGTACAGAACGTGACACTTTTGTAAAATTGATCAAGATCTTTCGTTTTCTCTTCGATATTTGTTTTATCCAGTTCCGTTAAGATCTTGTCCATTGCTTGTGAAATGGCATTATTCTGTACAAATTCATTACCGTCAAATAAAGCTTCAAACACGGGACGCGTGACAAGATGTTGCGCTAACATCTCAATCGCTTCCTCTTGCTTGATTTCAC
>NZ_JBHILR010000022.1:0-5395 GCF_042193415.1 Bartonella sp. TT121SHDZB
TTTCACTGGTTAATTCATATTTTTTGCACATAAGAAGACCCTCACAATCTAATGTGATAAACGTTTGATAAAATTTGGAATGGGAAATTTTAAAGAGGGGCGCCCCCGCCGCGCCCGCGCGTCTTTACGCAGCGTTATTTTCAATAATCTTTACAACAGTATCGTTTTCATAAATTTCACAATCCTCAGGAATCCCATATGCATAGTAAACGTTTTGTTCAACATATGAATAACCATCTCTTTTTAACCTTGCATTGCCATGTACCAAACCTCTAATGGTGTGATAACCAGTCACTTTTGCATTCCCATAAACAGAACCATAGACCTTAACATACCCACCCACGCTAGCATTGCCATAAACCTTGCCATAAATTTTTGAAGAGCTACTTACAACAGCATGATCATAAACCTCAGCCTTGCTATAAATGCGTGCACTTCCTGTTAATTTTGCATTCCCATAAACCCTTGCATATTGATAAACCCACACCTTATCAGAAAGATGCGCATTATCATAAACATGAGCTCCAAAATACACGCGGGTTTTATCATATACATGCGCATTGCCATAAACAAAACCACCAATGGCAGCATTGCCATATATCCTTGCATTTTCATAAACACGACCAGATTTTACAACACAAGCATTATCATAAACCCAGCAAATGCCATCATGAGAAAGGTTATCTTCCTTTTCAATAAAGCCCCCTAAAGTACCTGCTTTAACATCAGCAAAGTCTTTTAATGCTTTAATGCGATAAAGGGTATGATTATTAATTACACGCGTTTCATTTGTGAGTGCAAACTTCTTTTGCATGAGCACAATTCCTTTATAGAGATTTAAATTTTTTGAATGAAATGTTTAAAGGGGGGCGCCCCCGCCGCGCCCGCGCGTTATTTACGCAGCATTACTTTCATATTCGCTGTCATTATCATCGTCATAATACCACTCACAATCAGCATAATACTCATGACGATAATAATCATCTTCACTCCCAAATTCTGGATATGCCTCATCCCAAATATGATCATCAGCAGTTAAAGAGGCGGCGCTATGAACATAAGAATCGCCAGAGATAAGAGCCCCACAAACCACGGCATCATCAAAAACACGCGAGCCATCACAAATATGAGCAGCGCCGCTTATTTTTGCATTTCCCCCGACATGAGCATCATCACAAATCACGGCATCATCACAAATATGAGCATGATTAGTGACACGGGCGTTATCATAAATTTTAACATTGCCTTCAATAACCACGGCGTTTTCAACATGGGCATTGCCATAAACCTCACAATAATCATTTATTGCCATGCCTTGAAAAATAGCATTGCCATAAATACGTGCATCGCCATAAACGTCTACAAAAAAGCCTTTGACTTTAGCATTGTCATAAACCCTTGCATTTTCAAAAACACGCGCTTTGTCATAAACCCAGCAATTGCCTTTGTGAGATAAGTTGCTTTCCTTTTCAATAAAGCCCCCTAGATCGCCAGCTTTGACATCACCAAAATCTCTTAAAGCACGAATGCGATATAAGAAATGACCAGCTACGCAATCCATTTCACTAGTAAATTCATATTTTTTGGATATTTTTTTCTTATTAACGGGGGTCTTTTTTACTATATTTTTCATATTTAAACCTTACTGATTATACGTTTTTCATTGACAACCCTATAAGGGAGCCGGGCGTTGAAAAACACGGCAGTAAGTCCGTCGTCACACTTTTCTCATAAAGAGTATTGTATGGTGTGACCACACCCGACAAAATCATCATATATGCTAATTAAAGCATAAAAGATAGTCAGTTTTAAAAGCTTTGGAAAGATTGTTTCGTAACCTATCCGCTTACTGTTTAAAGTGTTTTTCATCACTTGATTATTTATATAACAAAATACGTATTTATTGTCAAATAATATTTTATCTTTTTTGATATTTTTTTATATTTTTTAAATACGTTGTGTGTTGATAATATCTTATGCCTATTAATTGCTTCTTTTATATTTATATTCTTTTAAAGCTATATTACGGGCTTTGTGAAACGACTGCGTATTTTCTGAATCTATACATTTATAATATTTAGAAACGCTCTCATCATGCGTATTTTAAACTTTATAACCTATCAATTTTGTCACTAAATGGCTTTTAAGATTTCTGTTAATTTCTTTTAATAACACATTTTAGACTTAACAGCCTTTTATAGGGACTGTCTTTATAACAAACGATTTCATTTGCATTTTTGTATTCTCTATAGCTGTTATGTTCTTTATAGCCATGGCATCATTTTTCATTGTCCATAAGAGAAGCGATAAATAGAATAATTGTGATTTATTGCTTGTTATGAAAATATCTAAAGAGAGATTGATAATTATAGAGATCAGTAAAATCCCTTTTAATAGGCTTTTGTCAGTTGTGTCAGTTTTGTCAGTTCTTTTTAGAGCCTATATTATTTTTTTTAAATGAGAGAAAATTAAAAACATTATATTTCAATAGGTTATAATTTTAATGATGCAACCTTTATTAAAAGACAACCCATAAATTCAATTCATAATATATATTTGTCAGTTATGTGTCAGTAAATTGAACCGACAAATTAGATTATTTTAGTGAGTGATTAAACTACGTCTTAAAAAAACATGTGATCCTTTAAAGCCTTTCAAAAGAAACGGTTTATGATCATAAAAATGCTATTAAGACTATTATGGTTATGAGTTTAGGGGGGTATGGGGGTTTTGGGGGGTCTTTTTACCCCCCCCTTTATATATATTTTTTAGTCAAAAATAAAAGTTATTATATTTCAATAAGTTAATCTTTCAAATAAACAACCTATATTAAACATAACACATAAATACAATTTTTAATATATATCTAAGAGGGTTTTGTAGGTGTTTTGGGGGTTTTAAAAACAGACAAAACCTATAAGTAATATAAGAAAATGAATATATATAACTCTCTTTAAATAAAGCTTTTGAAAACAATAAAGCTATCATTTTAAATACGGTATAATCTCTTAAAGGCAATCCAAATAAGAGTATCTAAAAGTGCAAATGATTTCTTTTTAGAATAACGCATATAAACACTTCTTTTAAAGATTATAGGTAATCAATTCACAAGATGATACGTTTACAAAATTTACAAAAGTCCATTAAAGGATTTCTGATAACGTAATTATTTCCTATCTTAGTTTATTTCATAACAGATGATAAAATAGACTGTTATTTAAACTAATACATAAGCGGCTTTAATAAGATTGGCATGCCCATTATGTGAGCATGCTTTATAAGTTATTCAGTTTCTCTAATTTCTAGTTTTGGTAGGTTCTTAACGATTTTTATTGTCTCTAAACTTACGGTAATAACCCTCTGAAATAACTCTAGAGGGTAGGCAGGGTTGCCAATGGTTTCAACAGCATAGCGATTGGCATCATTAACAATGCCACTCTTTTTATCAGTCTTAACACATTGACGTTCCATAACCCATTCAAGAGCGGGTTTACCATTAACGATATACTCATAAGCTTCAAGAGGGATATCTGTTATGGTAATATTGCTATTGTAAAAAACAGTCGATTTATCCTTTTCCTTACTATTCTTAATTTTTGCGAATTTCATTTCAGTTACATAATAGAATTTTTCTGGATTAGAGATCTCTGTCTGTTTTGGATTACCTTTTTTAAAGGTCACTGGATACGGCTCTACAGTTTCATAGTTTACGTGCAAATGACCCAGTTCACGCCCTGCTGTTACAAACTTCCAAAAATCACCAGCACTCTTTACACAAGGGATACGAGGCAATTCTTTGCATAAATTATCAGCATAACGAGCACGGTAATCTTCCGAATGAAGTAAACCGTAAACATAATAGAATAGATCATCTTTAGTGATTGTTTCATTCGGATAAGCGGCTTTAAAATGTGCTAATCCCTCATCAGTAATGGCATCACGGCGTTGAAAACCAGCTGTTTTACTTTCTTCTGTAGAATTTGTAAATAAAAGGGTTTGTTTCTCACTTTTACTTTTTGAAACCGTAGCATCTTCATAGATATATCTTGGAAAGCATTGACTACCACCATCTATCACATTAAGATCAGGCAAAGTCTTAGTCATAAGAGCAGAAAAGTCTTTTTTTGCTCCTATACCGGTGATTTGAATTCCTCTATTTTCAATGGTTTGTTCCATAGGAAATATACGTGACATTTTGCAAATCATTTCATTGAAGGTGTGATCATAATAAAGCCACTGTTTCGTAAAAGGGCGATATAAGCTTGGAGTGAAGCATGTTTCTTCAAATTCAAAAATCTTTCCTTTAGCTAAATGTTGTTTAAGTGCACGACTCCAACTAATTCTACTTGCATCCAAATTTACAAAATTATTTACAGAATTTTCGCGTGTTTTGCAGTCAGCATGTGGATGAACATCATTAAAACGTTTCACTTCGCTGTTATAAAAAGTAATCATATTACTCATGTTTTTAGCTAAAACTTCACTGCTTGAGTTATATACCCAAGCATCACGACTGCTCATAATACCACGAGAATAAGTTTCAAAGAGCTTTTTACCATGACCTTTTTTAATACCTAGAGCTAGGAATGTCTTGAAACTATCATCACGTTGACCAAGCCAATCCCCATGTTTATCTGGTGTGATTATTTGCCACCCTTGTTTGCTCTGTGTAATACCATTAATGCTACCAAATTTTTTAATTGTCTTAAGCTTTTTTTCTCTTGTGAGATAATCTCCAATATCACGGAAATATATTTTCCCACGCTGTTGAGATTCTGGATTTTTTATGAGAATAGAGATAGCTATGGGAGCTCGAGATCCTTCACCAAAAATGCCACCACTTTCCTTTTTACGTTGTTCTCCAGAAGTTCGTGCATTCCCCCGTAAATGGAAAATATAAAGGCTGCTAAATTCTTCAACGAGGCATTTTCTTAAACCTGTCATAGTGTGTGCATCTATAAAACTTGCATTTGTAACAAAACCAATAACACCACGGTTTTTTATGCGATCACTAGCCCAACGAATAGCACGGATATAACTATCATAAAGTGCTTGTATACAAACTGCTTTCGATTGAGCCGCATAAGTTTCACGAATACGGTCATCTAATATCGGATAAGAGGTGTTTTTTGCATTATCATTTTCGTTTTTTTGCTTTGTTGAATAAGGAGGATTGCCAAAGATAACTTTAATATCCAGCTTTTTCTGATGTTCCAAATATTCACTGTTTTCTTTGAGTATACCTTCCATAAGATCTTGTTTTTCAATCATTTGAAACGTATCGGTTAAACCAATATGCTTGAATGGGATATAATTCTCTTTCATAAGACCATGATAGGTTGCTTCAATATTAATGGCTGCTATGTAATAAGCGAGTAAAACAATCTCATTTGCA
>NZ_JBHILR010000054.1:0-379 GCF_042193415.1 Bartonella sp. TT121SHDZB
GGGCGTGGAGCCCGGCGCCGGTGCCTACGGCCGGCTGCGCCAGGCCGGTGCCGCCGCGCCCGAGCAACTGCCGGCCGACGAAGTGCTGCAGCGCCTCAAGCCCTGGCTGGAGGATGCGGCCCGGCCCAAGCTGGGCCAGCACGTCAAGTACGACCGCCATGTCTTCGCCAATGCCGGCATCGAGGTGCACGGCTATGTGCACGACACCATGCTGCAAAGCTATGTGCTGGAAGTGCACCGCCCGCACGGCCTGGCCAGCCTGGCGCTGCGCCACACCAACCGCACGGGCATCAGCTATGAAGACCTGTGCGGCAAGGGCGCCCACCAGATCCCGTTCGCCCAGGTGCCCGTGGACAAGGCTGCCGCCTATGCCTGCGAG
>NZ_JBHILR010000054.1:395-703 GCF_042193415.1 Bartonella sp. TT121SHDZB
GCACCGCGTGCTGTGGCCGCAGCTGCAGGCCAACGACGGCCTGCGCGGCGTCTACGAGCTGGAGATCGCCACCAGCGAGGCCCTGTTCCGCATAGAGCGCAACGGCGTGCTCATCGATGCCGCTACGCTGGCCAGGCAGAGCAACGACCTGGGCCAGCGCATCGTGCAGCTGGAGCAGGAGGCCTACGACATCGCGGGCCAGCCCTTCAACCTGGCCAGCCCCAAGCAGCTGGGCGAAATCTTCTTCGACAAGCTGGGCATGCCCGTGGTCAAGAAGACGGCCACCGGCGCACGCAGCACCGACGAAG
>NZ_JBHILR010000023.1:0-4809 GCF_042193415.1 Bartonella sp. TT121SHDZB
AAACGCATGGAGTAAAATGCTATTCTCTTGCAACTCTTCCCACGTACAAAAAACAAATAAAAACTAAAGGCGCATGCCTACTAATTATCATGCACCTTCGGAAAGCAAGGGGGGGGGTAAAAGCCATTAAGGTACGTAATGCCACGCACTTAAAGGGCGCACAAGGCTAAATCTAAGCTCAGATTCTCTTGGTTCTTATGACATCCCTCCCTTTGTCCTATTGTAGCCTGTATAGCCAAATCCTCAAAACAATCCGCTAACTTTTTGTAACAAAAAACTGTTCACAATTCCTTGAACTCCAAACTATCTATACCACTAAATACTAAGGCGGATTTTTACCTAGCAAGCTTTTGGGGTAGTGAGCCTATGCCTATGATCATTGTAATGATGCAAACCTTTTGCAAACAGTGTTTTAAGAGGGTAAAGTGTTATGTTGATAGCAGAAAGCCTGTAAAGAGAAAATGGCTATGGTATGTAAGAATAGTGCTGTTTTTTATAAGGAGCTGTCTTATTATAAAATTAAGTAGGGTAGGAGAAGAACGTATAGGTATCTAATTTACACGCATAAAAGCTTTTCAGGGATTAAATCTAAACTCAGATTTTCTCTCTTTAGGGAGTTAAGACTTGTATTTTTATCATAATGACTAGCTTCTCCATCATAATATTTCTTCACGAGAGCTTTCAAAAAATAGTACACTAGCTAGTTTGTTCTTAAAAAAAATAATCAAGGCAATACTTTTGCACCATCCTCATTCGCCATCCTTAAGGGCGGCTTTTGCATTTACAGAAATTGCCACTGACTTTAGAAGCGGAGCCTAGAAACGCGGGGAAGAGGAACACCATAGAGCGGTGTGACTACTCATGTTGTCATGCTATAGAAATATTTGGTTTTGTAGGGTAGAAGCAGCCACTCCCCTTTAATGCCTAAAAAGCATTAAAAATGGCACGAGAAAATGCTGGTAGTCGTGATATGGTTTTTATTATGGCTGATCCATGAGCTCTAAGATATAAATTGAGAGGGAATGGGCGGCATTAAAAGTTAAACGCGCATGGCGAGGCTTGAGATTGATTAGTTCAAAATCCTTTTCTGAGCGGCCGTGCGCTGCACCTTTCTTGTTTCTTAACTTTATAGTACCGCGCACAATTTGATACAGACCGGATGCGATCATTTTTAAGTCATTTTCATCTAGATCTTGATTTTTTAAGTTTTCTTGCTTCATATCTTCGGGATGGATCTTAGCTTTCTTAACGACTTCTTCCCATAAAGCAGGCAGATTATTACGGGCGTTTTCTTTATATGAGATAGAATGGTGGTCGAGATAAGCTTTGCAAGAGGCTTCCAACAGATTTGCTGCAAATAGAACTGCCTCCCTTGGATCTTTTTCTATATTTTCTAATGCCCTATTTATTTCGATTTCTACTGCTGAAAGTCTTTTCTCTGCAATACGGTTTTGTAGCTCTTTTATAGAAAGAAGACCTGCTTTGATAATATACCCTCCACGCTGATATTCCAATCCATCTTTCTTTAACGTTTCTAAAATTTTACGTTGATCTTCTTTTAACTGTAGAGTTTTTTTGTATAACGATGAATTCAATCCGGTAGGGTCTGGGTCATAATATTCTTTTTCTAAAAAATCCCCAAGCAAGTTACCAAGGACTTCAAGCGGTTCATTGCATTCCACATTGATTGCACGTAGCCACGCTTTAACTTTTTGGATTTTTGTACCTTCTGGAATTTCAGGAGGAGCAAATAATGCAATAAACAAGTCATCTAACTCGTTATGCGTATAATGGTGCGCAAACATTGGAGGGAGTAGTCCAATGATTGCAGAAGGGATTTTGTTTTTCTGAGATATTTTTTGCGGAGACGATAATTGCATTTTATGGCTTTATAATATCAAAAAGTGGTATGTTGAGTGGTTTTTAGAGTATGATTTTATTGCCTGACCTTGCTTAGAAAGTCGCGCAACAATTTTGTGGCTTATATAAGATTTGTGAAAAAGAAATACTATATTGTGTTTTAATCTTTTTCTCCTTTCATTGTTATAACAGTGAAGCAGTGAAGGGGGTGAATAATGCGTGATAATTGGAAAAATATAGAATGAGAACAGAAGTATAATTTTGTATTATCGTAACTGCAATAGCATTCTTTATTGGCAGATTGTTTATTGGAGAGAAGGAAGCAGGCAATGCGCATAATCCCTGAACGGAAGGTTTTGTGACAAGAATTTCAATAATGGCATGTTACTAAATGTTGTGTGTGTTCTTTGCTTGTCAGAAAAAGTAGATGGCGCTCTTTATTTGCATAACCGGTATAGAGTAATGCGGGAGGCTAGTTTAAAATCTCGTTTATTCCGTTAAAGCTTACGGTTTTCTATAAAAAGACTGTTTTCATTATATCCGCTGTGAAGCTCGCATACTTGGTAGATGGAAATATAAACGTTTATCGTGTCTGTAAGGGAGCTTGAAGCAATGAAGTTATGTGTAAAAGAGTTCTGAAAAGCTTCTTTTGTCCGTAAAACTTATAAGGAAAATTTAAAGACAGGAAAATGTTAGAGAAATCTAAGAGTACGCTGTGAAAATCAAGAAACAGTCTTTTTAAAGATGGTTTGCTGTCTGTCATCATGCTTTATGATTTTCAATGTTTTTAAAATTTCCCTCTCAATGAGAGAGGGATTTTTTATTAAAGTGGGGGAAATTTCTTATAACAGTTAACAATGAAATGGAGAGAAGATGCTGCTTTACCAGCTGTTTTTGTCGCTTCAGTTTCATTTGGACCTATTGCGGTTACGGAAGCATAGTGATTCAATGACTTTGAAAAGGGGCGAATAACATTATCAAGTTTGCAATACAGTGCGATTTTTCACATCGCGGTGTGTGGTAAAAGATGATTAGCATTTATAGGGGCGTGCGCGGGGGCGGGTTCTATATTCTATGCTGGGTCGGTAGGGCGTCTGTTAGCGCATTTATGGGACTATTCCGCATTGAAATGCGTGCTTAATTTCGTGGATCTTTGCAAAGGTCTGATCAGAAAATCCCATATTTCAAGAGGTTTTTAGAGGGATTTAAAAGCACAGAGGTATCATAAAATTACAAACACCGTACGTTACTGGAGGTGATCAATTTTAGAGCTTAAGGAGCTTATCGGTTTAGTGTTCTTTCATAAAAATGATGAAGGCTGTGTTCAATGTCTCAGTGTGTTGGTTTCTCGAAAAGTGGTAAATGCTGTATGATTTTATATGCCATTGCCAATGTTATGGATAGGGTGTTCAAATAAAGCATATCATAAATCAAAATTCTTCTCTTTACGCGATAAGAGGAGGGCTAGGCAAAACAGTAAAAATGCAGCGATAGAGAATATGAAGAATACGATATATGTTTGGTTTAAGGACAGGGATTCTTCTGTCAGCGAATGGATCAAAAAGCCAGCGAATATACCCCCTAAGGCACCACCTATTTGCTGTAATATGCGTGTGATAACGGCTGTATCTTTGACGTATAAACTGTTGACATATTGGATGGGGGTGGAAAGGCAGACAATGGTGGCGATGCCAAGTCCTATGCCTCTTAGCAAGAATCCCAGTCCATCCATGCTTATATTATAGCCGAAGCATAATAACCCAAAGCTTGATATCACTAAACCAATTCCTATCATGAAAAAGGGAGATTTTTCTTTCCATTTTTGGTAAATAAATTTCCTGCCAATCCACGCACCCACTCCTTGCAGAGCAAGGAGGGCACCGATGATGAGAAGGCTCTTTTCATAGTTTCCTCCCATGGCAACGGCTAGTGGGAAATAAACGAGGAAGCTATAAAAAAGAAATGAAGCAACGAGCCCCATGATCATGAGCAATGTATAGCGCGCATTTTGAAATCCGCTAAAGACGATTAATTTGTTTTTTGCTTTCTGATTAGAAACAATGAATAATATGAGAGATATCACGGCTATAAGCGCTAGGATAAAGAGGGTGTTGTGGTTATTGATATTTCTGGCTTCTGTGAGATAAAAAAACGAAAGAAGGGAGATGGAAAACGCTAAAAATGCAAATAAGTTAAATTTTGTTTTTGTTATTTCGTTGCTCTTTAAATGTTTTGCTCCAAGGGTGAGTGCCAATAAAATAAGCGGAATATTGATAAAAAATAACAAACGCCAAGACACATACTGAGCAAGCGAGGCGCCTACCAGCGGACCAAAGGCAGGAGCGAAAACTGTTGGTACGGCTATGGTGCCCATGGCTTGGCGCACTCGTGTCTGTCCAAATTGTAATGCAATGATGGTTTGGCTAAGGGGCAGCAAAAGACCTGTCCCGAAGCCTTGAACGATACGGGCAGATATAATAGTTGGAAAACTATAGCTTAATCCTACCCCCAGTGATCCAAGCATAAAAATGAAGCTTGCAAGAAACCAAGTGCTTTTGATACCTATTCTTCCTTGCACAAAAGCGGCCATTAGCAGCCCTGGAACGGTGGCGAGAAAATAGGATGTTACAACCCATTGTATATTATTTTCTCCGACTGAAAAATAATGCGCAAGGTTAGGAAGGATGACATTAACAATGCTCCCGTCCAGCAGAGGAAGTATGCTGGAAATAATGACGGTATATATGACATACCTTTCTGTTTTTGGACAAGGTATTGATTTATAATGATAATTCACTGTTTTGTATGTTGAATGAGAGTCCCGAATAACGTAGGATTCTCTCGTTTCAAATCTGTTTATCTTGAATCAAGCAAAACCACTCATTTGCACATAACAAGTGGGATGAGTGTATGGATAAAAACTGTATAAGAAAGGATTAAAAAATGGCT
>NZ_JBHILR010000055.1:0-691 GCF_042193415.1 Bartonella sp. TT121SHDZB
CCATGAGCCTGAGAATCGATGACGAAATAACCTTCCGCAGACTGGAGGTGCTGCTCGCCTTCCTGGAGACAGGCAATCTCGCCAAGACGGCGGAACGGCTGGAGACCAGCTCGGTCAGCGTGCACCGCGCCCTGCATGCGCTGGAGGCGGGCATGCGCTGCGCCCTGTTCCGGCACGAGGGGCGCAACCTCAAGCCCCCCGAGGCAGCGCAGACCCTGGCCGATGTCGCCAGGGAGGTGCTGGCCACCATGTCCAAGGGCATACGCGCCACGCGCGAGGTGGCCGGCTACTCGGCGGACCGCAGCCGCATCGGTGCGCTGGACTCCCTTACCGACCGCACCGTGCCGGCGCGGGTGATGGCGCTGAAGCTGCGCCGCCCCGATCTGCAGACCGAACTGGTGCTGGGCTCGAACGCCGGCCTGCTGGAGCGGCTGCGCAACGGAACGCTGGACGCGGCGCTGATGGCCATGCCGGACAACGCCGCCGACATGCAGACGCAGCTGCTGTTCGAGGACGACATTTTCTTTGCCGCGCCCGTGGGCTCGCCCTATGCGCATCTGGCCGAGGTCGATCTGGGCGCCATGGCGCGCGAGAACTTCGTGAGCCTGGGCGAAGGCTTTGCGACCTATGGCGGCTTCATCGAGTCCTTCCGGGTGGCCGGCTTCACGCCCAACGTGGTGATGAAGACGGA
>NZ_JBHILR010000024.1:0-4598 GCF_042193415.1 Bartonella sp. TT121SHDZB
CCGTTCTTAAAGAGCAACCCAAAAAAAAGCTTTTAGATCATCAAAAAGAAGCCCTTGAGAAAGTCTGTGAAGGTTTAAAAGAAGCAGACCGTGGCAAGCTTATTATGGCATGTGGAACGGGCAAGACTTTCACCAGTTTGAAGATAGCAGAGACCATAGCAGGAAAAGGCAAGCGTGTGTTGTTTTTGGTGCCCTCCCTTGCTTTGATGTCACAAACAATCCGTGAATGGACCCTTGATACAGAAATCCCCTTGCGTTCCTTTGCGGTATGTTCAGATACACAAGTGGGAAAGCGTCGTAAAAAACAAAATGATGATGAGGCGGCTCTTGATGCCTCTGATCTTGCCTTGCCTGCTACAACGGATGCACAAGAGCTTGCACGTAAAGCCAATAAAACCTCTCTTGATGTGATGACGGTGGTCTTTTCGACTTACCATTCCATTCAAGTGATTTCGGATGCACAAAAAGACCATGATTTACCCGAATTTGATTTAATCATTTGCGATGAAGCACATAGAACAACGGGTGTTGTGTTGGGAACAGACAAGCATGAATCTGAATTTATCAAGGTTCATGATAACAGTATCATTCGGGGTAAAAAACGTCTCTATATGACAGCAACGCCCAAGATCTTTACCGACAAACTGAAAAAAAAGGCTGACGCATCTGATGCCGTTCTAGCGTCCATGGATGATGAAGAGCTCTATGGGAAAAATCTTTACACTTATACTTTTTCAAAAGCTCTAAAAGATAAGCTTTTAACACCTTATAAAGTTATCGTCTTAGCTGTTGATGAAGCAATTATCAATGCAACGATTCAGAAGCGGCTTAAAGATAAAAATTCCGAACTTATTCTTGATGATACAACCAAAATCATTGGCTGCTACAAAGCACTTTCCCAAATAGAAAAGAAAGAAGAAGATGGCATAAAACCTATGCGTCGTTCTCTGGCTTTTTGTAAAAATATCAAGACGTCTCAATTAGTTAGCGAACTATTCAATGACGCCATTGATGAATATCATAAATTTGTTCCCGAAAGTAAGACTTCTCTTATCTTTGATGTTAAGCACATTGATGGATCTTTTAATGGCAAAAATCGTAATAAATTACTTGATTGGCTTAAAGAAGAGACAGATGAGAATAACTGCCGTGTGCTCACCAATGTTCGGTGTCTGTCTGAAGGAGTGGATGTGCCTGCTCTTGATGCCATTATGTTTTTACACCCGCGTAAAAGTCATGTGGATGTGATACAGGCGGTGGGGCGTGTGATGCGCCGCGCAGAAGGTAAAACAACAGGCTACATTATTTTACCCGTTGGTATTCCCTTTAATATTCCACCACAACAGGCTTTAACAAACAATACAAAGTATGATGTCATCTGGCAAGTTCTCAATGCCTTGCGTGCTCATGATGACAACTTTAAAAACAAAATAAAAGCCTTAGAGCTGGACCAAGATGTTCGTCATGTGTTTGAGATTGTAGGGGTCACTTTTGACCCTGCTTTACAAGCAATGACCGCCGTTGTTGACGAACTCTCTTTCCACGCGAAATCGGAAAGTGCTGGGCTTCATATTGGTTCAGTAGCAAGTAAAAATTCTCATAGGTATGGAGGACAAAAAGAATTCGAGTTTTATGTTGATGAATTATCGCGTGCTATTAAGCCCATCATTGTCAAAAAATGTGGAGAGCCTAATCAGTGGGAAAAATGGGCTGGTAATGTGGCTGCAATTGCACAAAATCATATTATCCGTCTTAAAAGCATACTCGCTGATAAAAAGAGTGAAGCCTTTCACGCTTTTGATGCCTTTCATAAAGAATTAAAGAACGGTTTAAATGACAGTATCGAGCAAGAGGATGCACTTGAGATGTTGGCGCAACACCTTGTGACACGTCCTATTTTTGAATCCTTGTTTGATGGAAATGAGTTTGTGCAAAACAATGCCATTTCACAAGCCATGGAAAAGATCTTAAGAGAACTTGATAAGATGAATATCAAAGACGAAGCCAAAGATCTTGAAAAATTTTATCAAAGTGTAAAGGATGATACAGAGGGTATTATTGAAACACGAGCAAAACAGAATCTTATTATCAGACTTTACGAAGATTTTTTTACCAAAGCATTCAAAAAGACTACAGATAAACTTGGGATTGTTTATACTCCCATTGAAGTGGTCGATTTTATCTTACATTCCGTTAATGATGTTTTAGAGCAAGAGTTTGGACAAAGCCTAAGTTCTCGAGGTGTTTCTATTCTTGACCCATTCACGGGAACTGGGACCTTTATCACACGGCTTTTACAATCAGATCTCATCAAACCAGAGGATATGGAATATAAGTTCCGTCATGATATCCATGCCAATGAGATTGTTCTCTTAGCCTATTACATAGCAGCGATTAACATTGAATCGACTTATCATAGTCTTATGAAAGGTGAGTATATCCCTTTTGAAGGAATTTGTTTAACTGATACGTTTTTGATGCTTGAAGAAAAAGATTTCTTCACACACTATATGTTTGAGAATTCGGAACGGTGCAAAAAACAGCAAGAAGCTGATATCCAAGTTATTGTTGGCAACCCTCCTTATTCAACAGGTCAAAAAAGTGCCAATGATAATAATCCAAACGTCCATTATGATACTCTTAATGATAGCATCAAAAATACATATGCATCAGGTTTGAATGTTGGTACTAACCGTAAAGAGCTTTATAACAGTTATATTCAAGCAATTAGATGGGCTAGTAATCGTTTAAGTTCTAAAGGTGGCGTTGTAGCCTATGTTTCTGGAAATGGATGGATAGATAAAATATTTGCGGATGGTATGCGAAGATGCTTACAAAATGAGTATTCTGCTATTTATATCATCAATCTTCGTGGTGATATTCGAAAAAATATAAAATCAAAAGAACAATCAAAAGAAGGGGGGAATGTTTTTGGCTCTGGAAGTCAAAGTGGAATAGTTATAACTCTTTTTGTGCGCAATCCAAATAAAAAACAACCGTGTAAGATTTACTATCATGATATTGGTGATGACCTTTCTACAAAGGAGAAATTATATCTCTTACATAAATTAAAAAGCATAAAAGGAATAATACAATCCAAACAGTTTATTGAGATTACGCCTAATGAAAAGCATGATTGGATAAAGCAAAGAATTGCTGATTTTGATCAATTCATACCTATGGGGGATAAAAGTACCCCTATAGATTCTAAAATTTTTGAAGAAGTCTCACTTGGTGTACAATCAAATAGAGATGCTTGGGTTTATAATTTTTCGAATGATGCACTAGATGAATCTATTCAAAAAACAATCAAATATTTTAATATACAAAAACGACTTATCTCCAAGAATCCGTCTATATCTGTAAAAGAAATTATTGATTATGATGCTACAAAAATTGGATGGTCTAGGGGGCTTCGCTCCAAACTGAAGCAAGAGATAGATGCAAAATTTGAACCAAATCTAAAAGCTCTCGTTCTTTATCGCCCGTTTATGACAATGTGGCATTATACATCACCATTCCTTAATGAGATACTAGGACAAACGCATCAATTTTTTAATTCAGATATTCCGCATAATCTTGGAATTTGTATTTCGGGTAAAGGAAGTCTATCTCATTTTTCCTGTCTCATGACTAATAAACCAATCAATTATCACACATTAGATACAACAAAATGCTATCCACTTATGTTCTATTGTGAAGAGAAAAAAACTCATGACCAGAGTTTGTTTGCTACAAATGTAAAAAAGAAAGTTCGTGATGGTATTACAGATGCGGGATTAGCACATTTTAAAGCCGCTTATCCTAATGAGAATATAACAAAAGAAGATATCTTTTATTATGTTTATGGAATTTTGCATTCAGAAGATTATCGCACTCGTTATGTCAATAACCTCTCTAAAGAGTTGCCTCGTATCCCTTGTGTAAAGAGTGCTGATGATTTTTGGAAGTTTGTAACAGCAGGGCGTAAACTCGGTCATTTGCACGTAAATTATGAAGATGTAGAGCCTTATCCGGTGACCTTTAAAAAAGGTAATCCAAAAGTTACAG
Organism: Bartonella sp. TT121SHDZB; assembly: GCF_042193415.1. Lineage (NCBI taxonomy): Bacteria > Pseudomonadati > Pseudomonadota > Alphaproteobacteria > Hyphomicrobiales > Bartonellaceae > Bartonella > Bartonella sp. TT121SHDZB. The sequence continues at coordinate 4,051 of NZ_JBHILR010000024.1, forward strand.
AGATCTCTAATCCCGAAAAATTCTATTATGTAACTGAAATGAAATTCGCAAAAGCAGCTAAAGAGAAAGGAAAATCCGAAAAGGATAAATCAACAGTTATTTACAATGGCAATATTACCATAACAGATATCCCTCTTGAAGCTTATGAATATATTGTCAATGGTAAACCCGCTCTTGAATGGGTTATGGGGCGTCAATGTGTTAAGACTGATAAAAAGAGTGGTATTGTGAATGATGCCAATCGCTATGCTGTTGAAACCATTGGTAACCCTGCCTACCCTCTAGAGTTATTTCAAAGGGTTATTACAGTAAGTTTAGAAACAATGAAAATCGTTAAGAACTTACCAAAATTAGAACTAAGAGAAACTGAATAGACTTGGCTTGCTAAACTCACAAGGGGTATAGAATCTTATAACCATAATCTATACCTCTCCTGTTAAGTTGATTACATACAATCTTTAAAAAGAGTGTTTATATGCGTTATTCTAAAAAGAAATCATTTGCACTTTTAGATACTCTTATTTGGATTGCCTTTAAAAGATTATACC
>NZ_JBHILR010000056.1:0-684 GCF_042193415.1 Bartonella sp. TT121SHDZB
AGGCCGAGGAGCAGATCGCCCTGCGCCGCCAGCAGCCTGCCGGCCGCCTGCGTGTCAATGCGGCCATGCCGTTCATGCTGCATGTGGTGGCGCCCCTGGTGCCCGACTTCCGCGCCCGGTATCCGCAGATCGACCTGGAGCTGAACACCAACGACCTGATCATCGATCTGCTGGAAGAGGACACCGACGTGGCAATCCGCATCGGCACACTGCGCGATTCCACCCTGCGGGCACGCCTGCTTGGCACGCGGCGGCTTCGCGTCCTCGCGAGCCCCGCGTATCTGAAAGCGCACGGCCGCCCGCGCAATGTCGATGACCTGCAAACGCACGCCCTGCTCGGCTTCGTTCAACCGGAATCGCTGAACCTGTGGCCCCTGCGCGGCCCGCACGGCGACCGCCTGCGCATCGAACCCACGCTCAAAGCCTCCAGCGGTGAAACCCTGCGCCAGCTTGCACTGCAAGGCACCGGCATCGTCTGTCTGGCGGATTTCATGACCGTGGAAGACCGGCGCTCAGGCGCCCTTGTGCAGGTCCTGCCGGACGCCACGGTGGAGGTGCTGCAACCGATTCACGCGGTGTACTACCGCAACACCCAGTTGGCTTCGCGGATTGCCTGCTTTCTCGACTTTCTTGAAGCCCGGCTCGCAGACGTTGAGCGGTGAAACCGCATCGCGGGTGTGCAAC
>NZ_JBHILR010000057.1:0-675 GCF_042193415.1 Bartonella sp. TT121SHDZB
AGACAATAGAGGTTGGTGATTATACTCTTTATCGCATTCGGGCTTTAAGGGATTTTGCTAATATAAAAGCTGGTGATTTAGGCGGCTTTATACATAAGGTTGCAAATTTAGCTCATAATGGTAATTGTTGGGTCGGTGGCAATGCCATGGTTTATGGTGATGCTCGTGTTTACGATAATGCCCATGTTTCGGATAATGCTATAGTTTTTGATAATGCTAGGGTTTGCGATAATGCCCATGTTTGTGGCGCTGCTATGGTCAATAGAGAAGCCAAGGTTTATGGCAATGCTATAGTGACTGGTTATGCCCATGTTTATGATAGGAGCTGCGTTTATGACAATGCCAAGGTTTATGGCAAGGTTTATGGTGGCGCTTGGGTTTCCAATAATGCTTTAATTTCTGATAATGCCGAGGTTTATGATGATGCTCGCATTTATGACAATGCAAAAATTTATGGCAAGGTCCATGGTGATGCTCATGTCTATGGCAATGCCAAGGTAATTGGCTATACTGAAATTGGTGGTGATACCAAAATTGGTGGCAATTATAAAGAATCTGTTATCACTGGTGATATTGTTTTTACAACTGTGTAAATGACGCGCGGGCGCGGCGGGGGCGCCCCTCTTTAAACATTTCATTCTAAAATTCAAATCTTTTTATAAAGGAATTGTGCTA
>NZ_JBHILR010000058.1:0-315 GCF_042193415.1 Bartonella sp. TT121SHDZB
GTTGTGTCTCTCCAGTCTGGCCAGGCCCCGCTGACGGTGCTGCTGCAACAGGGCGGCCAGTTGAAAGACATGTTTGGCGGTGCTGGCGCGGCTGCGCGCGGCATGGCTGGCTACGTGGTCGGCTTGGTGAATCCCTTTACCGTGGCTGCTGCTGCCGCCGCAACGCTCGGCGTCGCGTATTACCAAGGCAGCAAGGAGTCGGACAACTTCCGCCGCTCCCTTGTGCTGAGCGGCAACCAGGCCGGCACCACCGTCGATGAGCTGAATGCCATGGCTCGCGCCATCGCCAGCACATCAGGCACCCAAGGCGCCGCA
>NZ_JBHILR010000058.1:353-669 GCF_042193415.1 Bartonella sp. TT121SHDZB
TCGCATCCGACCAGCTGAAGGACTTTACCGCCATCGCTCTGCAATGGGAGAAGACCACGGGCCAAGCCGTCAGCGAGACGGCCAAGCAGTTTGCGGACCTGGCCAAGGATCCGCTGCAGGCATCGCTCGCCCTGAACGAGCAGATGAACTACCTGACTGCGAGCATCTACGACCAGATCAAGGCGCTGGAGAAGCAGGGCAAGACTGCCGAGGCTGCGGCTGTGGCTCAGAAGGCCTACGCAGACGCGATGACGACCGGCGCAGATGAGCTGACCCAGAACCTGGGCTACATCGAGCGCGCGGTCCAGATCGTGAC
>NZ_JBHILR010000059.1:0-661 GCF_042193415.1 Bartonella sp. TT121SHDZB
GGCGCCGTGAAATGGGCTTGGGTGCGTTGCAAAATGTTTCTTTAAAAAAAGCCCGTGAATTAGCAAATCAATGGCGTTCTGTTTTGCATGAGGGTCGTGACCCTATTAAAGAACGCGATAAACAAAAGCGTGAGGCAATAAGCAATCTTCATTACTTAAAAGATATTGCTTTAGATACTTTTGAAAGTCGGAAATCTGAGTTAAAAGGGGATGGTAAAGATGGGAATTGGTTTGCACCTTTACGCCTACATATTCTCCCTAAATTAGGCTGTCTGCCTGTTTCTGAGATTACACAAACAGAGATACGCAATGTTCTTGCCCCTATTTGGCATTCAAAAGCTGGAACAGCTAATAGAGCTCTTACCCGTCTTAATCTTTGTCTCAAACATGCGGCTGCCTTGGGTTTGAATGTTGATTTACAAGCAACAGAAAAAGCACGCGCGCTCTTAGGTAAACAACGTCATAAAACACAAAATTTACCAGCTATGGATTGGAGAGATGTCCCTACCTTTTATAAAACACTTTGCGAAGCATCAACCTTAACACAACTGGCTTTGCGTTTGCTTATTCTGACAGGGGTTCGTACCAATCCTTTGTGTCATATTCATAAAGATCAAGTTGATGGAGATATCTGGACTATCCCTGCTGAAAATATGAAAGG
>NZ_JBHILR010000025.1:0-4431 GCF_042193415.1 Bartonella sp. TT121SHDZB
TAGACACGGCGCTGTTCTAAATAGTCAGTCCGACGATAGGCACGCTCTACTTGTCCTCCTACTGTATGACTTAGAATGGTTTCAGCGACCTCATAGGGAGCATCGGTTGTTTCAGCAAGCCAATCGCGTAAACTAGAACGAAAACCATGGGGGCAGGCATCAAGTTTATTATCTCTCATATATTGAGCCATACACTTCTGCGCAAGAGCTCCCCGACCGGTTGCAGAAAAGAAGAAATCATTGCGAGAAAGCGAGCGCGCTTGTTTCAAAATTTCTAATGCCTCTGATGATAAGGGGACGCGAAATTCTTTTGTTGTATCACGCTTTCCTTTCATATTCTCAGCAGGAATTGTCCATATATCCCCGTCAATCTGATCTTTATGGATATAACGTAAAGGGCGTGTACGAACCCCTGTCAGAATAAGTAAACGCAAAGCCAGTCGTGTTATGTTTTGTGTTTTACAGAGTGACTGATAAAAAGCTGGTATATCTTTCCAATCCATCGCTGGTCTATTCGTGATCTTATGGCGTTGTTTACCTAAAAGAGCGCGTGCTTTTGTTGTTGCTTGTAAATCAACATCTACACCTAATGCAGCCGCATGTTTGAGACAAAGATTAAGACGATTCAGTGCTTTCTCTGCTGTTGAAGCTTTTGTATGCCAAATAGGAGCAAGAACATTACGTATTTCTGTTTGTGTAATCTCTGAAACGGGGAGGCAGCCTAATTTGGGGAGAATATGAAGGCGTAAAGGTGTAAACCAAATTCCATCTTTGCCATCCCCTTTTAATTCTGCTTTACGGCTTTCAAAAGTATCTAAAGCAATATCTTTTAAATAATGAAGATTGCTTATTGCTTCACGCTTTTGTTTATTGCGTTCTTTAATAGGGTCACGCCCCTCACGTAACACAGAACGCCATCCAGTTGCCAATTCACGGGCTTGTTTTAAAGAGACATCTCGCAACGCTCCCAAGCCCATTTCACGGCGCCGACCATGAATGGTATAGCGATAAATCCATTGAGCACCACCATCTTTACGCTTATGAAGTAACAAGCCAGCACCATCATTATATTTGCCAGCTCCCAATGTTGCGACAGATCTTGCATTAAGACGGTTCATAAGAGCCATTTTTTAATCCTTTCTTATACAGTTTTTATCCATACACTCATCCCACTTGTTATGTGCAAATGAGTGGTTTTAGTTGATTCAAGATAAACAGATTTGAAATGAGAGAATCCTACGTTATTCGGGACTCTCATTCAACATACAAAACAGTGAATTATCATTATAAATCAATGCCTTGTTCTTATCTCGAAAAGCAGGCAATAAGATGCCCTGCTGCTTATTTAGCGTTGCTTGGTAAGGTGTTGCCGTTACAGGTAACAGGTGAAGATGGTGGCGCGATTAAGATCATAGGGCGTGTAGAAATTGCTCCTTTAACAATGAATGACGACAAAACAGATTAAGATTGTACCAAAGCTTATTCCTCTTTTTTCTGGTAATGCTTTGGTGCGTGCGGCTTGGGGAGGGAGAGGGTCTGGAAAGACAAGATCATTTGCCTTGATGGCTGCTTTAAAAGGCTATCAATTTGGTATGGGAGGGATATCTGGTACCATTCTTTGTGCACGACAGTTTCAGAATTCTTTGGCAGAGAGTTCATTAGAGGAGATTAAACGCGCTATTGAAGCGCATGACTTTTTGAAGGACTATTACAAGGTTGGGGAGTCGTCGATTAAGTCGAATGATGGTCGTATAGCCTTTCAGTTTTCTGGTCTGGACCGCAATATAGCCAGTATTAAATCCATGGGGCGTATTTTGCTTTGTTGGGTTGATGAGGCAGAGCCCGTTACAGAGACAGCTTGGCAGACGCTTATACCCACTTTACGTGAAGAGGGAGAGGGGTGGAGAGCAGAGTTGTGGGTGACATGGAATCCGTTGCGAGATAATGCACCGGTTGAAAGGCGGTTTCGCTTTTCAGACAATGAAGCCATTAAGCGTGTAGAGATCAACTGGTCAGACAATCCGAAGTTTCCCAAGATCTTGAATGAAGCACGGCTTGATGATTTGAGAAACCGTCCCGAGACCTATAAACATATATGGGAAGGGGCTTATCTTACAGCGGTTCAAGGCGCTTATTATCAAAAGGAAATGTTGGCAGCCGAGCAGGAGGGGCGGATAGGGCGCGTTGCTCGTGATCCTTTAATGCAGATACGCGCCTTTTGGGACATTGGGGGTACGGGCGCCAAGGCAGATGCCACGGCGATATGGATAGCGCAATTTGTTGGTAGAGAGATCAGAGTGCTTGATTATTACGAAGCACAGGGACAGCCGTTATCCGAACATATCGGTTGGTTGCGTCAAAATGGTTATGAGAAGGCATTGATGGTTCTCCCCCATGACGGTGCGACCAGAGACCGTGTACACAATGTGAGTTTTGAGAGTGCTTTAAATGATGCGGGTTTTGAAACGCAGGTCATTCCCAATCAAGGGGCTGGTGCTGTCAAAATGCGAATAGAGGCAGTGCGACGTATTTTGCCTTCTGTTTGGTTCAATGAAGAGATGACGGTCGCAGGACGTAAGGCACTGAACTGGTACCATGAGAAATGGGATGAGAAGCGCAATATTGGCTTGGGAGCAGAGCATGATTGGTCCAGTCATGGGGCAGATGCCTTTGGATTGATGTGCGTGGCTTATGAAGAACCTCCGACGATACAAAAGCGACCAGCTTATAGCGGTAGAGAAACTTATGAGAGCACGTCATGGATGGCAGAATGATGTATGATGAAGAGCATTTAGAGAAAGACAGCACCGTATCAGCTCTGTCTCATGATGGTTTGTTTCGCAAGCTTGTGAGTTGGTACAAGGAAGATGTGGAGCATGTCAATAAATGGCGTGAATATGCAAGAGAGGATTTTCGATTTTACAATGGAGATCAGTGGAATGAGAGTGATTTATCGGCTTTAAAAGAACAACGCCGCCCCGTTATGACTTTTAACCGTATTGCACCACTGGTTAATGCTGTTGTGGGGTCTGAAAGAAATAATAAACGAGAAGTGCAATTCATACCTCGACAAGTAGGAAAGGCATTGCCTAGTGAATTGCTTACTGGTGCGGCAGAATGGTTTCGTGATGTAGCACATGCAGAATATGCGGATAGTGATGCTTTCCAAGATGCGGTTATTTGCGGCATGGGGTGGACTGATACCCGCCTTGATTATGAAAACAGTCTTGATGGTGAACCGGTCATTACGCGTTTAGACCCCTTGAAGATGGTTTGGGATAGCGCGGCAGTGCAACCGAATTTAACCGATGTACAACGCATGTGGTATGTAGACCGCAAGCCATTAGACGTAGCCAAGCAAATGTTTCCCAAAGCCCATTGGAGTGAACTGAGTGCGGATTGGGCAAGGGATGGGATTGCTTATGAAGGCATTCATCATAATGATCTTGAAGCTTATAATGATGAGAAGGGTATTGATGTTGAAAACGGTCGACGGATGGTCACGCTCGTTGAAGGACATTATAAACAAAAACACAATAAAGTCAATAGTTTGTTTGCAATTATTTTATATGAATCCACTTAAGAATCCATCTTTTTATGTATGATTCATTTGACCATTTTTTATATAAGATTGGCATGTATGAATAGACCATAAAAAGCAAATCATGATGTAAATATTATAACGCATGTAAACGTTCATATAAAATGAAAAGCAGATATCATTCATAACAGTTCATAAATTTTATGATACGTTTTTATCACAGCACAAATCACATTGTTTTAAAATTTAGTCGTTTGAAAATATCGATAACATAAATTGTATACGTTTAAAGAATGGTATGAATTTTGCTCTTTTTTGAGCGAAACCTTCAAAGAAATAATCGTTTGAAACGGTCATAAGCTTATAGGTTTAATTCATAAAGATTGCACAAAGGATTTAAAGACAAGATTGATTTTATAATCACGGTATTTTTTTACCGAGGTAGAAAATAAACAGATAATGAAATTCAAAACGTCATATCTTATAAATCAAAAGCCTTTTAATGACATAATGCAAGCAAAAAACGTTTTAAAAGTATAAATTGAAAGATATGAAAGCAAACGAGGTCACCCCAAATTTGGGGGCACCTATTAAGATAAAGATAAGCAAGCAAAATTGAAAACCGTTGTAACATCATAAGGCATGAGATTTTTCTAAATTTTTAGAAAAAGCCACTCTGTTTAAAGAATGCTCTATTCTAAAGTTAACGCCTCCAAAATTGAATTGGTTGATTTTGCTAGCCAAATATAGAGCAATTAATTTGCAAAAAAGTTATGTTTGAGTGCAAAATAAAAATACGCTTATGAGAACTTCTCTAAGTGAACGTTTAAACGTTTGAAACAGATGTTTACAACAGTTTTTAAAGCCTTGCGTTTGATAAAAGCGGTTAT
>NZ_JBHILR010000060.1:0-657 GCF_042193415.1 Bartonella sp. TT121SHDZB
CAAATTGGGCTATCGAATTAGGTTCATTTACATTTAGAAAACATCCTAAATCACAGCAAACAGATATAGAACGATTTGTAAGTCTTGCATTTAGACACGCAAAATCTAATCCTAAAGATTCCGTACTACCCTATGCCCTTTCAGTTGTAAAATTTCAGACTTTTCTAGATGAGAGTTGGGAATTATTTCAAGCATTACTACTACAAATAGCGTTAACTGAACCAGTTGCTGTACCAGTTGTTGCTCAACTTTTAATTTCTCACAAATCAAAAGTTGATAAGTCTAAAGTTAAAAGCATAACTGAAATTATAATAAAAGAACATTCGGCAAAAGGCCATAATTTTGAAGTGGCTTGGGCATTATGGATCGGCAAACAATTTCAAATTAAATTAAAAGACAAAATAGCCGAAATCATATTTAATTCAAATGATATAATTTCAATATTAATTGCTCTTGATTTAAAAAACATAGGGAAAATAAATGCTTCTGTTTCTACTAAAAACATCGAGCTTGAACTTACTGAGGAGTCACTAATGGATGATAAGTGGTTGTTAACTTATGAAGCTATTACAAAAGGTTGGTTACCGAAACCTAAAAAGAATCCAATAAAACTAAACGAATACTTTAATGTTTTGGAAAAAAATAAAATTCATTTTT
>NZ_JBHILR010000003.1:0-215570 GCF_042193415.1 Bartonella sp. TT121SHDZB
ACCGTCACCCACCGCTATGAAAAACAAAGCGGATACACAACAGAAATCACACTCGAGGCACCAAACAAGGGAAAAGAAAGCAACAAAGAATAGAAGCTGGGCTGGTTGCCCAGCCAACGGGAGAAGTTTAGCGACCAACCCGTCCGATGCAACTCAACTCAACATCGCAGCCACTTCTTCTCACTTAAAGCAATGAGAAGACGGCGAATATAGATGGAAGAGTGTTAAAAAATAATGGATATACTTTGTAAAGAAATATTTAAATCTGTTGATCCTATCACACCAGCTGCTGCTTATATTGGAGGCAAAGTCAGGTTAGCCAAAACCATTGTCAAAATGATCGAGGATATTCCACATAGCATTTATGCGGAGCCTTTTGTTGGTATGGGGGGAATATTCTTTAGACGAAAATTGATTCCCTCTGTTGAAATCATCAATGATTTCTCAGGAGATGTGGTGAATTTTTTTCGGGTGTTACAACGCCATTATCACCCTTTTATGGATCTATTGGAGTTCCAGATCAGTAGCCGTGAGGTGTTTGAACGATTACGTACACAAGATCCAAATAGCCTCACGGATTTGGAACGGGCTTTGCGGTTTTTATATTTGCAGCGTTTAAGTTTTAGCGGGAAGGTAGCCGACCGTACGTTTGGAGCTAAAAAAGACCGTAGTGCACAGTTTAATCCTTTGAAACTTGAAGGCTTATTAAAGCTTATTTACCGTCGTTTAGCGAGTGTTACCATTGAACATTTAGACTGGTCTAATTTTATTATGCATTATGATCGACCAAACACCTTATTTTATCTTGACCCGCCTTATTGGGGTGTTGAGGATTATTATGGAAAGGATTTGTTTAAGCGAGAAGATTATCAGACGATGTCTGCACTTCTTTCGCAATTAAAAGGGAAGTTTCTTTTGTCTCTCAATGATGTGCCAGAAGTTCGAAAAAGTTTCAGTCAATTCCATATAAGAGATGTGAAAACAGTTTATTCGTGTAACTCTTTAAATAACACAATTGCTGGTAAGGAGCTCATCATTACCAATTGTGATTAGGAAAAGAGAAAACGATTCACGAAAGGGGCTTTAAATGATCTTTGAAAGGCCTTTGAAGACCCTTTGAGAACACCTTTAAAACTCTTTGAAAAAAAATAAATTGGTACAAAACCTAGTGGCAAAATATACAAAACCTGCTGGCAAGCTACAACTACACAAGCTACAAAAAAGTTATAGCACCATAAAAGTGCTGTGGCGGAGGGGGTGGGATTCGAACCCACGGTACAGTTTCCTGCACGCCGGTTTTCAAGACCGGTGCCTTAAACCGCTCGGCCACCCCTCCAAACTGGATATGCTTTTTGACAAACTTCTTGCAAAAGGTCAATCATTTTAATACGCTTTCTATAGTGTTTTTGTAAAACTATTTAAGTTTCAATTAAAATAATTCCTCAGAAGTCAATTCTTTGAGTGTGTTACCTAATCGTTTCATTTTTAAATATGATAATTCTTTCTGAGAAAATGAAAGATGAATACGATACTTATCATTTCATTTTCCTGTTTAAAAGATTTTCACAAAGCAATATTTTTATTTTTTAGTTTTAATAATGTTTTTTGTAATGACAAAAAATATAGGATGTGTTCAGTAAAAAATTTTTGATAAATTATATTAAATTATTTGTTGGCATGTATTTTTGAATTATTTCATCTTTTTACATAAGATTTATAAGGATTTTGGCTTTTTAGAAGTTGAGATCCTTTGGACAGTAGGTATGGCAAAAAAACACCCCGAAAAGAAACTCTGATTCGCAATAATTGAGAGGCATGTTGCAAAATCTTATTCCTCAAACTTTTGTACACATCCATAGTAAAAACATATGAAATACTAATACTTAATAGGAATATAAAGTTATATGGTGGGCGATGAGAGACTCGAACTCCCGACATCCTCGGTGTAAACGAGGCGCTCTACCAGCTGAGCTAATCGCCCAATGCAATAATCAGCAACTGAATGGACCCTCTTTAAGGAAAAATCTTTCTAAACGCAAGAATAAAGATGGTATTTAATAATTTTTTTAAAAAATGCATAATCCTTCTTGACATAAACGAATGAACCCCTTACACGACCGCTTGTACCAAAATAAATTTGGTTCAAAAAAGTGCGCGGGTGTAGCTCAGTTGGTTAGAGTGCTGGCCTGTCACGCCGGAGGTCGCGGGTTCGAGCCCCGTCACTCGCGCCATTTTAGGTTTCCTTATGAAATTTCCTTTTTAAAATATCCATGTATTGTGAGTTAAGTGGTGCAGTATTTGGTTTAAGGGGGGATAAATATGTTTTTTCTTCCTTTTTATATGGTTTATAAGAATAGGGCTTGCGTCTTTCTCTGCTCTGCGTTACCTATGCCAAAGAGAAAAGTATCGCTCTATACGCTTTTGAAGCCGTATGAATAGAATTATTAGAGAGCGGTTTTAAGTTTGTCTGTTTGATTTCACAATATTGAGTAATTGTGTTAGATTTAGGCATTTCGTTACGATGGAAGAGGTTATGGCTTATTTATTGAGCTCTTATTTACCGGTCTTGATTTTTATTCTTGTTTCTTCGGTTATTGCTGGGGTTTTGTTGATTATACCCTATATTGTAGCATATCGTTCCCCCGATCCTGAAAAATTATCGGCTTATGAATGTGGGTTTAATTCATTTAGTGATGCGCGCATGAAGTTTGATATTCGTTTTTATTTGGTATCAATTTTATTTATTATTTTTGATCTTGAAGTTGCTTTTCTTTTTCCTTGGGCCGTTTCATTCGAATCAATAGGTATGTTTGGCTTTTGGTCGATGATTGTGTTTTTAGCAATTTTGACTATTGGATTCATATATGAATGGAAAAAAGGAGCTCTTGAATGGAATTAAGATCTAATAATTCAACGATTACAGCTCCAAAGCCAAAAGGAATCATTGATCCCAATACTGGAGAGTTGATAGGATCTGATGATAAGTTTTTTCGTGATATCAATGCTGAATTATCAGATAAGGGGTTTTTAGTTACCTCGGCAGATGCTTTGATTACTTGGGCACGTACCGGTTCTTTAATGTGGATGAGTTTTGGTTTGGCTTGTTGTGCTATCGAAATGATGCAATGCTCAATGCCTCATTATGATAATGAGCGTTTTGGATATGCACCACGGGCTTCACCCCGTCAGTCAGATGTGATGGTGGTGGCAGGTACTCTAACAAATAAAATGGCACCTGCTTTAAGAAAAGTGTACGATCAGATGCCAGAGCCACGTTATGTGATTTCTATGGGCTCATGTGCGAACGGTGGGGGGTATTATCATTATTCCTATTCAGTGGTGCGGGGATGTGATCGTATCGTGCCTGTCGATATTTATGTTCCAGGATGTCCGCCTACAGCAGAGGCATTATTATACGGCATATTATTGTTACAGAAAAAAATTCGCCGTACGGGATCTATAGAGCGATAGAGAGTTTTCTTGTCATGATGGATGAATCATTGGTTGAACTTGCTGCTTATTTGGAAAACAAGTTAGGAAATAAGCTTGAAGAGACCGTTCTTGCTTTTGGTGAATTGACCATTGTGGCGCGTCTTGATGCAATTACCGATGTCTTAATGTTTGTTCGTGATGATTCTCGCTGCCAATTTATTAATCTTACAGACATTAGTGGTGTGGATTATCCTTCTCGCAATAAGCGCTTTGATGTCTCTTACCAATTGTTATCTCCTCGCGAGAATTTACGCTTACGTGTAAAAGTTCGTACAGATGAAAATACTCCTGTTGCTTCAGCTTGTACGGTTTATCCTGGCGCAGAGTGGTATGAACGTGAAACGTATGATATGTATGGGATTTTATTTTCAGGACATCCGGATTTGAGACGAATTTTAACAGATTATGGGTTTGAGGGATATCCTTTACGCAAAGACTTTCCAGTGACAGGATTTGTTGAATGCCGTTATGATAATGAAGCAAAGAGGGTGATTTATGAGCCGGTTGTTTTGCGCCAAGAGATGCGTAATTTTGATTTTCTTTCTCCTTGGGAAGGAGGACAGTATGCTTTGCCACGTGATGGAAAAGCAGATGAAAAAAAATAATATTGGTTTTGATAAGGCATTATATTAGAGTACTGTATTTCTTAAATAATTAAATATTTTTTAGCGTGATAGATTTTTTGATATTTGATATGAAGTTTTTTAAAAAGCAAGGGGTTGATTGTGGCTGAGGTCAATGTTCGAAACTTTAATATCAATTTTGGTCCGCAGCATCCTGCCGCGCATGGGGTTTTGCGCATGGTTCTGGAGCTGGACGGTGAAGTTGTTGAGCGTGTAGATCCACATATTGGGTTGTTGCACCGCGGTACTGAAAAATTAATGGAAACAAAGACGTATCTCCAAGCTGGTCCTTATCTAGATCGTTTGGATTATGTTGCTCCTATGAATCAGGAACATGCTTTTGTTCTTGCTATTGAAAAGTTATTAGATATAAAAGTTCCTAAAAGAGGGCAATTAATACGTGTTTTGTTTTCTGAAATTGGGCGTATTCTTAATCATTTGCTTAATGTAACGACACAGGCAATGGATGTTGGTGCTTTAACACCACCGCTTTGGGGATTTGAGCAACGTGAAAGATTGATGATTTTTTATGAGCGTGCCTGTGGTGCTCGTCTTCATGCAAATTATTTTCGTCCTGGTGGCGTGCATCAAGATTTACCAGAATCTTTAGTTGAGGATATTGGTGATTTTATTGATCCATTTCTTGTTTCTCTCGGAAAACTTGATGCGCTTGTGACCCCAAATCGGATTTTTAAGCAGCGTAATGTGGATATTGGCGTTGTAAGTATTGATGAAGCTTGGGCACGCGGTTTTTCTGGGGTTATGATTCGTGGCGCTGGTGTTCCATGGGATTTGCGTAAAAGTCAGCCTTATGAATGTTACGATGAAATGGAATTCGATATTCCTATAGGTAAAAATAGCGATTGTTATGATCGCTATCTTATTCGTATGGAAGAAATGCGTCAATCAGCGAAAATTATGCGCCAATGTGTGGAACGTTTACTGAGTACTGAAAAAAATGGACCAGTTTCGAGCTTGGATCGCAAAATTGTACCACCGAAACGGAGCGAAATGAAAAGCTCGATGGAAGCACTGATTCATCACTTTAAACTCTATACGGAAGGTTTTCATACACCTCCTGGAGAAGTATATGTTGCTGTGGAAGCTCCGAAGGGTGAGTTTGGTGTTTATCTTGTTTCTGATGGAACCAATAAGCCTTATCGTGTCAAGTTGCGTGCTCCTGGGTTTGCTCATCTCCAAGCTATGGATTTTTTAACCAGAGGTCATATGTTGGCGGATGCTACAGCTATTTTGGGTTCGATTGATATTGTTTTTGGGGAGGTTGATCGCTAATGTCCGTACGCCGTCTTGCAGATGATGTTTATCAGCCTGCTGAGTTTTCTTTTACAAAAGAAAATCAGATATGGGTAAAAAATACTATAAAAAAATATCCTGTCGGGCGTGAGCAATCGGCTGTAATTCCATTATTAATGCGTGCTCAAGAACAAGATGGTTGGGTGACACGTGCTGCGATTGAGCATATTGCTCAGATTCTTTCCATGGCTTATATTCGTGTTCTGGAAGTTGCTACTTTTTATACTCAGTTTCAGCTTAAGCCTGTTGGAACAAAAGCGCATATTCAAGTTTGTGGTACAACGCCTTGTATGTTACGTGGTTCTGATGAATTGATTAAAGTTTGTCAGAAAAAGATTCATCATGAACCTTTTGCGACCAATCAGGATGGAACCTTATCATGGGAAGAGGTGGAGTGTCTTGGTGCTTGTGTTAATGCTCCTATGGTTATGATTTTTAAAGATACTTATGAAGATCTTACGGCTGAACGGCTTGAAGAAATTATTGATGCATTTGAAGCAGGTAAGGGTTCTGAGATAGCGGTTGGTCCGCAAAATAGTCGTAAATCGTCGGAACCGATTAGTGGTTTAACTTCTCTTATTGATGATGAGAAAGCAAAAAAGATCTCTCAAGTCTTCACCAAAAAAGGATAAGGAAAGAATGGGAACATAATTAAGTATTTTTCTTGAAAAAATATTTCATTATTCTACCCATGATGGCAACATTTAACAAAAAGTAAGAAGTCTTGAAAAGATATTTAAAAATTGCATTTGAGGAAAAGCGGAAAATGCTATGGGTAATAGAAAAAAAGGTGGGGTATGCTAGCTGATAAAGATCGTATCTTCACCAATATTTATGGCTTAAAAGACAAATCATTAAAGGCTGCGATGTTGCGTGGGCATTGGAATGGTCTGAAAGAGATGATTGACAAAGGTCGTGATTGGATCATTGACGAAGTGAAGGCATCGGGTTTACGCGGTCGTGGTGGTGCTGGTTTTCCTACTGGAATGAAGTGGTCCTTTATGCCAAAGCAGAATGATGGGCGTCCTCATTATTTGGTTGTCAATGCCGATGAATCTGAACCTGGAACTTGTAAAGACCGTGATATTTTACGTCATGACCCCCATACTTTGATTGAAGGATGTGCAATCGCTACTTTTGCTATGGGAGCCAATGTTGCTTTTATTTATATTCGTGGTGAATATATTCGTGAACGTGAAGCACTTCAAGCTGCCGTTGATGAGTGCTATGATGCGGGTTTACTTGGCAAAAAAACGAAATATGGGCATGCTTGTGATATTGTTATTCATCATGGAGCTGGTGCTTATATTTGTGGTGAAGAAACGGCTCTTCTTGAAAGTCTTGAAGGAAAAAAGGGACAACCTCGGCTTAAGCCACCATTTCCTGCCAATATGGGGGTTTATGGCTGTCCAACAACAGTAAATAATGTAGAGTCTATTGCCGTTGTTCCAACGATTTTGCGACGGGGTGCTTCGTGGTTTTCATCAATCGGACGAGCAAATAATGTTGGAACGAAATTATTTATGGTTTCAGGGCATGTTAATGCACCTTGTACATTTGAAGACGCTCTTGGTATTTCATTCCGTGAATTAATTGAAAAACATACGGGGGGGATTCGTGGTGGATGGAATAATCTTTTAGCAGTTATTCCAGGGGGGGCTTCTTGTCCAGTCGTTCGTGGTGAGGATATGATCGATGCGATCATGGATTTTGATGGGATGAGAGATGTCGGGTCTTCTTTTGGCACAGGGGGAATGATTGTTATGGATAAATCAACCGATATTATCAAGGCAATTTGGCGTATAGCTGCTTTTTTCAAGCACGAGAGTTGTGGTCAGTGTACACCGTGTCGTGAGGGGACGGGGTGGATGATGCGTCTTTTAGGGCGTATGGTTGAGGGAAGAGCGCAAAAACGCGAGATTGATCTTTTGTTTGAAGTGTCTAAACAGGTTGAAGGACACACTATTTGTGCGCTTGGTGATGCTGCAGCATGGCCTGTACAGGGGTTGATACGTAATTTTCGTCCGGAAATCGAGCGTAGAATTGATGAATACACGCGAAATGTAGTCCAAAGCAAAAATATTGCTTTAGAAGCAGTTTAATAAAGGATTTTGTTCTAAGAGCAACCGAATGCAAATTTAAAGTGGGTTATCCGCAGGTTGGATGGGTGATGATAAATATCAAAGTTGATGGCAAAGAGATTGAAGTTCCTGATTACTATACGCTGCTTCAGGCTGCTGAGGCAGCTGGGGCAGAAGTTCCACGTTTTTGTTTTCATGAATCTTTGTCAATTGCTGGAAATTGTCGTATGTGTTTGGTTGAGGTTAAGGGCGGTCCTCCAAAACCTCAGGCTTCTTGTGCTATGGGGGTTCGTGATTTACGATTAGGGCCTAACGGTGAGGCACCTGAGATTTTTACCAATACACCGATGGTAAAAAAAGCACGTGAAGGTGTTATGGAATTTCTTCTCATTAATCATCCTTTGGATTGTCCAGTGTGTGATCAAGGGGGAGAGTGTGATCTTCAAGATCAAGCAATGCTTTATGGACGAGATTGTTCTCGTTATACAGAAAATAAACGTGCCGTAGAAGATAAATATATTGGACCACTTGTCAAAACTGTTATGACACGTTGTATTCATTGTACACGGTGTGTTCGTTTTACAACGGAAGTTGCAGGTGTTTCTGAGCTTGGTTTGATCGGTCGTGGTGAAGATGCTGAAATTACGACGTATCTTGAAAAATCTATGACATCTGAATTACAGGGAAATGTTATTGATCTTTGTCCAGTGGGAGCTTTAACTTCAAAACCTTATGCGTTTCATGCCCGTCCGTGGGAATTGGTCAAAACGGAATCGATTGATGTGATGGATGCACTTGGTAGTGCTATCCGTATTGATAGCCGCGGTCGTGAAGTTATGCGGATTATGCCGCGTACGAATGAAGATGTAAATGAGGAATGGATTTCTGATAAAACGCGTTTTATTTGGGATGGATTACGGACTCAGCGGCTTGATAGACCCTATGTACGTAAAGACGGAAGACTTCAACCTACCAGTTGGACAGAAGCTTTTGCAAAAATTAAAATGGTGATCTCTAAAATTTTGCCAGAAAAAATTGGAGCAATTGCGGGGGATCTTGCTTCTGTTGAAGAAATGTATGCCCTTAAAGCATTGCTGAGCTCGTTGGGTTCAACGCTTTTTGATTGTCGTCAAAGAGGGGTTGCTTTATCGCCTGAGTTTGGGCGTTCGAGTTATATTTTTAATCCTACAATTGCGGGTATTGAACAGGCTGATGCTCTGCTTATTGTGGGATCTAATCCACGTCATGAAGCTGCTGTTTTAAATGCGCGTATTTTAAAGCGTCAACGGATGGGAAATTTTCCTATTGCATTAATTGGAGAAAAAGTCGATTTACGTTATCCTTATTCTTATCTTGGATCTGATAGCGATACATTAACGACACTTATTCGTGGAGAGAATGTTTTTTTTAATGTCTTAAAAGAAGCAAAGAGGCCCCTTATTCTTATTGGAGAGGGAGCAATTTCAGGAAATGAAGGTTTATCTGTTTTAAAAAACCTTGCTAAATTAGCGGATGATATTGGTGCTCTTAGTGAGACATGGAATGGATTTGGGGTTCTTCATAATGCTGCTTCGACTGTTGGAGGACTGGACATAGGCTTTACTTCTAAGCTTGGGGTTGCCAATATACTTAAAACCTGTGAAGTTTTATTTTTACTTGGTGCTGATGAAGTAGAATTAGCCGATACAAAAGCTTTTACAGTTTATATTGGGAGCCATGGTGATAATGGTGCGCATGCTGCTGATGTTATTTTGCCAGCATCTGCTTATACTGAAAAATCAGGGCTTTATGTGAATACAGAAGGGCGTGTTCAAATGACAAATCGGGCTGGTTTTGCTCCAGGGGAAGCAAAAGAAGATTGGGCTATTTTGCGGGCTTTATCAGATATTTTAGGACAAAGGCTTCCTTTTGATTCTCTTTCTCAATTAAGACAATGCTTGTTTAATGATTATCCACATCTTTGTGCCGTTGATGATATACTACCTTCTGATATAAGTGATCTTAAGGCGCTTGGTTCAAAAATGGTTTCTTTAGAGAGTCAAACATTTACTTCTATGGTTAAAGACTTTTATTTGACAAATCCGATAGCACGTGCTTCTGCCGTTATGGCTGAATGTTCGTCTCTTGCAAAAAACCGTGTTATGCAAACTATAGAGTAAGGGCAAAGGAAAAGGAATAATGATGTATGATTTCTTTATGACTTGGCTGTTGCCATTACTTATTATCGTTGGAAAAACACTGCTTCTTTTAGTCGTTCTTTTGATCTTAGTTGCTTATCTTCTTTACGCAGATAGAAAGATTTGGGCTGCGGTACAATTGCGTCGTGGACCAAACGTTGTTGGTCCATGGGGATTGCTACAGTCTTTTGCAGATTTAATTAAATTTGTTGTGAAAGAACCTATTATCCCTGCAGGTGCAAATAAGGGTGTTTTTCTTTTGGCTCCTTTTGTTTCAGCGACACTAGCTTTATCAACTTGGGCTGTTATTCCTGTCAATGAGGGTTGGGAGGTTGCGAAGATTAATGTTGGCTTGCTTTATATTTTAGCCATTTCATCTCTTGAAGTTTATGGTGTTATTATGGGGGGATGGGCATCAAATTCAAAATATCCTTTCTTAGGAGCTCTTCGTTCGGCAGCACAGATGGTTTCTTATGAAGTTTCCATTGGTTTTGTACTTGTGACCGTTATTTTAGTGAGTGGTTCGTTGGATCTTACAACAATTGTTCTTAAACAAAGTCATGGTTTTGGTACAACTCTTGGTCTTCCTTTTAACAGTTTTCTCGATTGGAATTGGTTGGTCCTTTTTCCAATGTTTATTATATTTTTTATTTCTGCGCTTGCAGAGACAAACCGTCCTCCATTCGATTTGGTAGAAGCAGAATCTGAACTTGTTGCTGGTCATATGGTAGAATATTCTTCAACACCTTACATGCTCTTCTTTCTTGGTGAATATGTTGCTATTGTTTTAATGTGCGCATTAACAACCATTTTATTTTTAGGCGGTTGGCTTCCTCCCTTAGATGTTTGGTGGCTTAATTGGGTTCCTGGTATCATTTGGTTTGTTTTAAAAGTCTGTTTTGTATTTTTTTGGTTTGCTATGGTTAAAGCATTTGTTCCACGTTATCGCTACGATCAGCTCATGCGGCTTGGTTGGAAGGTTTTTCTTCCTCTCTCACTAGCAATGGTTGTGATAACTGCTGCTTTTTTAAAGTTTACGGATTTCGTTTAAGAGGAGATTTTACGATGTCAGGTTTCATTCAGGCGGCAAAGTCACTTCTTCTATTGGAATTTGTGAGTGCTTTTTTCTTAGCTATGCGTCAATTTTTTTCACCAAAGCCCACGATTAATTATCCTTATGAAAAAGGTTTTGTATCTCAGCGTTTTCGCGGTGAGCACGCATTGCGTCGCTATCCAAATGGTGAAGAACGGTGTATTGCTTGTAAATTATGTGAAGCGATTTGTCCTGCTCAAGCAATTACAATTGAAGCTGGACCACGGCGCAATGATGGTACACGTAGAACTGTCCGTTATGATATAGACATGGTTAAATGTATTTATTGTGGTTTTTGTCAAGAAGCCTGTCCGGTTGAGGCTATTGTCGAAGGTCCAAATTTTGAGTTTGCGACGGAAACACGTGAAGAACTTTATTATGATAAAGAAAAGCTTTTATTGAATGGAGATCGCTGGGAGCGAGAAATTGCTCGAAATATATTGATGGATGCGCCTTATCGTTAAGTGTATCGTTAAATGAGGTGTCGGATATTTTTCCGATAAATTGTAATCTGGTATGAAGAGTTTATACCAATTGTTTGAATAATTAAGGAGAAGCCTATGCTAACAGATCTAGCGGCGGCATTTTTCTATTTGTTTGCTTTTATTATGCTAACAAGTGCAGTTATTGTTATTACAGCACGCAATCCAGTGCATTCTGTTTTGTTTTTAATCCTCGCATTTTTTAATGCAGCAGCTTTGTTTTTACTTGCAGGAGCAGAGTTTTTGGGGCTTATTCTGCTTGTTGTTTATGTTGGAGCTGTCGCTGTTTTATTTTTATTTGTCGTTATGATGCTTGATGTTGATTTTGCTGAGTTAAAGAGTGGAACTCTTCGGTATGCTCCGATTGGAGCTCTTATTGGCATTATTATCGCTATAGAATTGATTGTTGTTTTTATGAGTAGCTATTTTTCTCCAGTCTTGAGAACGCATGTTGCGCAACCTATGCCAGATTTAGCGCAGCGAACAAATACACAAGCATTAGGTGATATTCTCTATACGGATTATGTTTTCTATTTTCAAATTGCTGGAATGATTTTATTGGTTGCAATGATTGGAGCTATTGTTTTAACACTTCGTCATAAATTAGGAGTAAAGCGGCAATCTATTGCGGAACAAGTTTCTAGAACGGTAGAAAGTGCCATTGAAATCAAACAAGTTGAATCAGGCAAAGGTATTTAAGGGGGGCTATGTAGATGTATATTGATATTACACATTATCTCACTGTTTCTGCTTTGATGTTTACAATCGGTATTGCTGGAATTTTTCTCAACAGAAAAAACGTGATTATTATCTTGATGTCCATTGAGCTTATATTGCTTTCAGTTAATCTCAATTTTGTTGCATTTTCAGCATTTCTTCATGATCTCGTTGGTCAGGTATTCGCTTTATTTGTCTTAACTGTAGCAGCTGCTGAAGCTGCCATTGGTTTAGCAATTCTTGTCGTTTTTTTCCGTAATCGTGGTTCCATTGCGGTTGAAGATGTTAATGTAATGAAAGGCTAACCAGTGATGTATTATACGATTGTATTTCTTCCTCTTTTGGGTTTTCTCATTGCTGCATTAGGTGGAAAAACGATAGGAGATCGTGCGAGTGAATTGATAACATGTAGCTTTATGGTGATTGTTGCCATATTGTCGTGGGTAGCCTTTTTCAGAATTGCACTTGGTGATACTCCAGCGATTGATATATTGGTATTACATTGGATAACTGTTGGTGACTTAAGCTTTAACTGGGCTTTACATGTTGATACATTAACAGCTGTCATGCTTATTGTTGTAAACAGTGTTTCGGCATTGGTGCATATTTATTCAATTGGTTATATGCACCATGATCCTTCAAGGTCCCGTTTTTTTTCTTATCTTTCTTTGTTTACATTTATGATGCTTATGTTGGTGACCTCCAATAATTTGATCCAAATGTTTTTTGGATGGGAAGGTGTAGGACTTGCTTCTTATCTCTTAATTGGTTTTTGGTTTCAGCGCGATTCTGCTAATAAGGCTGCAATGAAAGCTTTTGTGGTCAATCGTGTTGGAGATTTTGGTTTTCTCTTAGGAATCTTTAGTATTTTTGTTTTGTTCCAATCGGTTGATTTTGCCTCTATTTTTGCAAAAGCTGCAAACAATAGCTTTATAAAAAATATGACATTTTTAGGTTGGCAGTTTGATGGGCAGACGGCAATTACCATTACATGTCTGTTATTATTTATTGGTGCAATGGGAAAATCTGCACAATTTCTTTTACATACTTGGCTGCCTGATGCAATGGAAGGGCCAACCCCTGTATCAGCGCTTATTCATGCTGCCACAATGGTAACGGCTGGTGTTTTTATGGTTGCGCGTATGTCGCCAATTTTTGAACTTTCTTCGTTAGCTTTGACCGTGATTATTATTGTTGGAGCAACAACGGCGTTTTTTGCTGCAACTGTGGGGTTGGTGCAGAATGATATTAAGCGCGTTATTGCTTATTCTACATGCTCTCAACTTGGTTATATGTTTGTTGCATTAGGCGTTGGAGCTTATGGCGCTGCTGTCTTTCATCTTTTTACGCATGCTTTTTTTAAAGCCTTATTGTTTCTTGGTGCGGGCTCTGTCATTCATGCTGTATCTGATGAACAAGATATGCGAAAAATGGGCGGGTTACGCAAACATATAAAAGTCACCTATTGGATGATGATGGTAGGAACGATTGCATTAACCGGTGTTGGAATTCCAGGAACATTTTTCGGGACGGCTGGTTTTTTCTCAAAAGACGCGATTATAGAGTCTGCTTTTGCATCCCATAATATTGCTTCAGGGTATGCTTTTTATCTTCTGGTTTTTGCAGCCTTATTAACAAGCTTTTATTCATGGCGACTTATCTTTATGACATTTCATGGTAAGCCGCGGGCAACTGTTGATGTTATGCATCATGTACACGAATCGCCTCCAGTGATGTTAATTCCTCTCTTTATTTTATCTATTGGAGCAATGTTTGCTGGTGTTATTTTCCAACCTTATTTTTTTGGTGATTTATACGATATTTTTTGGAAGGGAGCATTGTTTACAAGCAGCCATAATCATATTCTTCATGATGCCCACCATGTTTTTAATTGGGTAAAATGGTCGCCTTTTATAGCAATGGTTCTTGGATTTATGTTGGCCTATTTATTCTATATTGTGGCTCCTTCTCTTCCTAAGAAAATGGCGCGTATTATGCCAGGAGTGTATCACTTTCTTTACCAAAAATGGTATTTCGATCAATTATATAACTTTTTATTTGTTCGTCCTACCTTTAGAATTGGTTCTTTTCTTTGGAAAGTAGGAGACGGTAAAATTATTGATGGTCTAGGTCCGAATGGTATTGCAGCACGTGTTGTTGATATTACAAATAGAGTTGTTCGAATACAGACAGGCTATCTTTATCACTATGCATTTGCGATGCTTATAGGTGTTGCATTGCTCATTACATGGATGATGATTGGGGGCGTAAACCAATGATCGATTGGCCTATTCTTTCTACGGTTACATTTTTGCCGCTTGTTGGTGTGCTTCTGATTTTATTTATCAAAGATGATAGTGAAGCAGCGCGCAATAATATACGTAATGTTGCATTTTTTACGACTATATTTGTTTTTATTATTTCTTTAATTATTTGGATAGGATTTGATTCTGCCAACCCAAATTTTCAAATGGTTGAAAAGTTCAATTGGTTAGGGAATGGTATTAGCTATCATATGGGGGTTGATGGCATTTCTATTCTTTTTGTTGTTCTCTCGGCTTTTCTTTTGCCTTTTTGTATTTTAGCAAGTTGGGTGAATGTTAAAGAGAGATTAAAAGCCTATATGATTGCTTTTCTGCTTCTTGAAGTTGCGATTATTGGAGTCTTTTGTGCTCTTGACGCAATATTATTTTATGTTTTTTTTGAAGGCAGCCTTATTCCAATGTTTATCATTATCGGTGTGTGGGGTGGAGCACGTCGTGTTTATGCAAGTATTAAGTTTTTCTTATACACTTTACTTGGTTCAGTGCTTATGTTGGTTGCTCTTATGGCTATGTACTGGGAGGCTGGAACACTTGATATACCGACTTTACTAAATTATCAGTTTCCTGCTCATATGCAAATATGGTTATGGCTTGCATTTTTTGCTTCTTTTGCTGTTAAAATGCCGATGTGGCCAGTTCATACATGGCTTCCTGATGCTCACGTAGAAGCACCGACAGCGGGTTCTGTTATTTTAGCGGGTGTCTTACTCAAATTAGGTGGGTATGGTTTTCTTCGTTTTTCTTTACCAATGTTTCCTATAGCTTCAGCAGATTTTGCACCTTTGGTTTTCACATTATCGCTTATTGCTATTATTTATACGTCGTTGGTTGCACTTGTTCAAAGTGACATCAAAAAACTTATTGCTTATTCTTCAATAGCGCATATGGGGTATGTGACAATGGGCATTTTTGCTGCGAATGAGCAAGGGATACAAGGGGCTATTTATCAGATGCTCTCACATGGAATTGTTTCAGCAGCTTTATTTCTTTGTGTTGGGGTTATCTATGATCGTTTGCATACACGTGAAATTGCAGCTTTTGGTGGTTTAGTGAATAACATGCCCAAATATGCTGTTGTTTTTTTGATCTTCACTATGGCGAATGTTGGTTTACCCGGGAGTTCAGGGTTTTTGGGTGAATTTTTAACCTTAATAGGTGTTTTTCAAGTAAATAAATTGGTTGTTGTTTTAGCAACAACGGGTGTTATTTTATCGGCAGCCTATGCCCTTTATCTTTATCGGCGTGTGGTTTTTGGTTCCTTGGATAAAGAGAATTTAAAAGTATTAATAGATCTTTCTTTAAGAGAAAAATTCCTCCTTTATCCAATGGTTATTCTTACAATATTCTTTGGTATCTATCCAACGCCTATTCTTAAGGCAATGGCGTTTTCCGTAGAAACCCTCATCCATAAACTGCACTAGATAAGGGAAGAATGCACATGCAAACTGAAATAATAGCGCAATTAGTCTTAATTCTTCCAGAGCTTTTAATTGCATTAGGAGCTGTCGTGCTGCTTATGATTGGTGTTTATTCCAATACACGTGCTTCTTTAACAGTGACAGGTTTAACCATAGCACTTCTTGTGGCAACCATTATTATCCTTATAGTTTTTCCGAAAAATGGTTCATTTCAAACCAATGCGCTCGTTATCGATTCCTTTAGTCGTTATATGAAAATTTTAATGCTTATTGGTGCACTCTTTTCTCTTATCATGTCTGTTAGTTTTGCAAATGCACAAAAGTTGGATATATTTGAATTTCCAGTGCTTGTTCTTTTCGCAACTCTTGGAATGATGTTTATGATTTCAGCGGGTAATATGCTGTCGCTTTATATGGGCTTAGAACTGCAATCTTTAGCTTTATATGTTTTAGCAGCGATTAATCGTAATAATGTAAAATCTTCTGAAGCTGGTATAAAATACTTTGTTTTAGGAGCATTATCTTCAGGGTTGCTGCTTTATGGTATTTCTTTACTTTATGGTTTTACCGGTCAAATTGGTTTTCACGAAATTGCTCTTGCTTTAAAAGGTAAAAATGTACAATTGGGGGTCATTTTTGGAATTGTCTTTATTTTAGCTGGTTTGGCTTTCAAAATTTCTGCTGTTCCATTTCATATGTGGACACCGGATGTTTATGAAGGAGCACCAACACCGATTACAGCATTTTTTGCTGGTGCCCCTAAAGTTGCAGCAATGGCTTTAATCATCCGTATTATTGTGATGACCTTTATTCCTCTAGGGCATGTTGATAACGTGATGCCTGCATGGCAACAAATTTTGGTCTTCATGGCGATTGCATCAATGATACTTGGTGCATTTGCTGCAATTGGTCAAAATAATATTAAGCGCTTAATGGCTTATTCGTCGATCAGTCATATGGGCTATGCACTTGTTGGTTTATCTGCTGGAGATATGCTAGGAATAAAAAGTGTTATTCTTTATATGACGATTTATCTTGGAATGACGATTGGCTCATTTGCTTTTATTCTTGGAATGCGCTCTCAGAATGGCAATGTTGAAAATATTTACGATCTTTCAGGGTTAGCAAAGACAAATCCGTTTATGGCTATTGTTATGACAATACAGCTTTTCTCTTTAGCCAGTATACCACCTATGGCTGGTTTTTTTGGGAAGTGGTATACATTTTCTGCTGCTGTCCATGCTGGTCTGACGTCACTTGCAGTCGTTGGGATGATAGCATCTGTCGTTGGAGCTTTTTACTATTTACGAGTCATTAAAATTATGTGGTTTGATGATGCAAAAGTGCATTTTGTTGCTTTATCGAAAGAGCTTCAATTTTGTCTTGGTCTTTCTGCATTCTTTATTTTATTTTACGCGCTTTTTGGGGTTTGGTTCGTTGAGTTAGCAGAAAAAGCAGCGGCAGCATTGTTTTAATGAATATGGTTTATACTTTATCAGATTTTGCACAAAAACAGGGATATACTGTTGAAGCGTACGATAGTGTTGATTCAACAAATCTCATTGCACAACGAAAAGCGCAAACTGGTCATCAAGGTAATCTTTGGATTGTTGCACAAGAACAATCACAGGGAAGAGCGAGAAGAGGGAGGACTTGGTCTAGTCCAAAAGGGAACCTTTATTCTAGTCTTTTATTAATTGATGGTATTGTTCATCAAACTGCGGCTCAACTTGGTTTTGTTGCTGGAGTAAGTGTGGCAGAGGCAATAAAACAATTGATAAAAGAGGAAAAGCAGACAAACAATATTGTGAGCTTAAAATGGCCAAACGATATTTTGCTCAGAGGAGAAAAAAGCTCTGGAGTTTTGCTTGAGATTTTACAATTATCATCACAACAATATGCCTTGGTTATTGGTATTGGAATAAATGTGAAATATAATTATGAAGATGCACCTTATTCCACTTCAAGCTTAAAGAATATCGGTTTGCATATTGATGCAGAACAGTTATTTACGGTTTTGACGGAGTGTTTTTCTAAAAATTACCTTCTTTGGAAACAATTAGGAGGATGTGAAATAATCCGAAAAAAATGGCTTTTATATTCCGCTCACCTTGGGAAACATGTCAAAGTGGTGAATGATGAAAAAATCATTGAGGGTATTTTTGATGGTCTTGATAGTGATTTTAACTGCATCATAAAGCAAAAAGACGGTCAGACAGCCATTATAACAGCTGGGGATGTTCATTTTGGTTCGGCTGATTCTGTTAATACAGTTCGTTATTAAAAAATTATTTTACCATCAGATACCTTAATGATTTGGGAGATGTTTATGGTTGCAGCCAATAAGAATGAATTTGTTTTTTTACCTTTAGGAGGTGTAGGTGAAATAGGGATGAATCTCGCTGCTTATGGATTTGGTCCCCAAAATCTTCGTGAGTGGCTGCTTGTTGATATGGGAGTTAGTTTTGCTGGTTTTGAATTACCAGGTGTCGATCTTGTTTTGCCTGATATTCGTTTTCTAGAAAGTGAAAAACATAATATACGGGGTCTTGTTTTAACACATGCACATGAAGATCATTATGGAGCCGTTCTTGATTTATGGCCAAAGTTACAAGTTCCAATTTACTGTACGCCTTTTACGGCAGGATTATTAGAAAGTAAAAGGCAAGCAGATTTTGAATTTCATAAAATTTCATGTAATATTTTTCAAGCTGGTGATTGTTTTCAGGTAGGTTCCTTTGCTGTAGAGGCTATAGCCGTTAACCATTCAATACCAGAATCTGTCTCTTTGGCAATTACAACGTCTTTAGGGACCGTAATCCATACGGGTGATTGGAAAATTGATCATACCCCTTCACTCGGGGCTCTAACCGATGAAAAAAGGTTTCGTGCTTTAGGCAAAAAAGGTGTTTTAGCATTACTTTGTGATTCCACAAATGCGTGTCGGGATGGTATATCTCCATCAGAGCAGCAGGTTCAAACCAGTCTTTCTGAGATTATTTTAAAAGCTGAAGGGCGCGTTGCGATAGCGACTTTTGCTTCTAATATTGGTCGGATACGTTCTATTGCTCTTGCCGCTGAAGCTTCTGGGCGTAAGGTACTCGTCATTGGGCGTTCCCTTAAGCGAAGTATTATGGTTGCACAAGAGCTTGGTTATATGAATGGTTTAGCACCATTTGTGACGGAAGATGATTATGGCTACATCTCGCGAAAAGATCTTGTTTTAATTGTCACAGGGAGCCAAGGTGAGCCATGTGCTGCTTTGGCTAAACTGTCACGTGATGGAATGAAAAATATTGCACTTTCCACTGGTGATACCGTTATTTATTCATCACGAAGTATTCCAGGAAATGAAAAAGCGATTATTGAGGTACAAAATCGTTTCATTGATTTGGGTATTAAAATTATTACGAATGAAGATGCACTTGTTCATGTTTCAGGCCATCCTCGTCGTTCAGAACTTTTGCAGATGTATGATTGGATAAAGCCACAAATACTTGTCCCCGTACATGGGGAAGCAATGCATCTTAAGGCTCAGGCAACTTTAGCACGTCAAGCAGGTATTAAAACTGTTATAGATATCAGAAATGGCCATATGTTACGTCTTGCACCAGAGCCTGTAGAAGTTATTGATCAAGTTCCTGTTGGCCGCATCTATAAGGATGGTTGCCTAATTGGAGATGAAGATGAATTAGGGATTCGTGAACGCCGCAAACTAAGTTATGCTGGTCATGTTACTATTTCTCTCCATATAAATAGTAAGCATGAATTATTAGGGGATATCGGTCTAACAACATTCGGGTTACCTGAAAGTAATGGAAAGGGGGAAAGTTTAAAAGATATTCTTTTAGATATCGTAGAAAATACAGTTTATAATATCCCACGCATGAAACAGAAAAATAATGAACTTATTCGAGAGGCAACACGACGTGCAGTAAGAGCGGCTGTTCATGAAATTTGGCAAAAAAAACCTATCTGTACAGTTTTTTTACATCGGTCAAAATAAAAGAACTTTCCTATTACGTTATTTAAAAAGAGAAGAGCATTTTTATTTTATTGCTAAATAAGAAAAATAGAGAATAAAGCACAATAAATTTTTAAATGATAAGATCGTTATATTTGCAAGTATTCAGAATGCGGCTATAGATGAATAGAGGGTGTGATAAATTGTTCCGATATGATAGGTCTGATTAGGAGTTAATTATTTCAATGCGTCTTTCTCAATATTTCCTTCCACTTTTAAAAGAGAATCCTAAAGAAGCAGAAATTGTTTCTCATCGCTTCATGTTGCGCGCTGGAATGATTCGACAACAAACATCAGGGATTTATTCTTGGCTTCCTTTGGGAAAAAAAGTGCTTGATAAAGTTTGTAAAATTATTCGTGAAGAGCAAGAACGTGCGGGTGCAATAGAAATATTGATGCCTACAATTCAGTCTGCTGATCTTTGGCGTGAAAGCGGTCGTTATGATGATTATGGTTTGGAAATGCTCCGCATTAAAGATCGTCAAAAGCGTGATTTACTTTATGGTCCAACCAATGAAGAGATGGTAACAGATATTTTTCGCTCATATGTTCGTTCTTATAAAGATCTTCCGCTTAATTTGTATCATATTCAATGGAAATTTCGTGATGAAATTCGTCCACGTTTTGGTGTGATGCGAGCACGAGAATTTTTAATGAAAGATGCTTATTCTTTTGATCTTGATTATGAGGGCTCTAAAACATCTTATAATCGTATGTTTGTTGCTTATTTACGCACTTTTTCTCGCCTTGGCTTAAAAGCAATTCCTATGCGTGCAGATACAGGTCCAATAGGGGGGGAACTCAGTCATGAATTTATCATTTTGGCTGAAACAGGAGAGAGTGCTATCTTCTGTGATAAACAATTTCTTGAACTTACCGTTCCAGATAGTTCAATCGATTTTAGTGATAAAGCTGTTTTAGATGATATTGTTAAGCAATGGACATCTTTTTATGCAGCAACGGAAGAAATGCATAATGAAGAGGAGTGGGCTAAAGTTTCTGATCATAATCGTCTTTCAGCGCGTGGTATTGAAGTAGGGCATATTTTCCACTTTGGTACTAAATATTCTGCTCCAATGGAAGCAAAAGTTATGGGACAAGATGGAAAAGAGCATGTGGTCTCTATGGGATCTTATGGTATTGGACCTTCGCGTCTTGTTGCGGCCGCTATTGAGGCTTCTCATGATGAAAATGGTATTATTTGGCCCAAGTCGATGGCACCGTTTGATTTTGGGATTATCAATATGAAGCCCGATGATGAAAAATGCACACAGGCATGTGAGTTTCTCTATCAGGGATTAAAGAAGGTTGGTTTTGATCCGTTATTAGATGATAGAAATGAACGCCCTGGATCAAAATTTGCAACAATGGATTTGATTGGTTTGCCAACGCAAATCATTGTTGGTCCTAACAGCATTGCACAAAATGAAGTTGAAATTAAAGATCGAAAAACAGGAATAAAAAAATCTCTAAAGGTTGAAGATGTGCTCAGCCAACTTTCTATAATTTAATAGGAAATGTTATGAAGAGGCTGAAAAATAAAGGTTTTTCATCTTATGAGTGGATGATCGCTTTTCGTTATATGATTCCCAATAAAAAACATGTCGTTGCCTCTGTTATTTCAATTATTTCTCTTATTGGGATTATGTTGGGCGTATTTGCTCTGGTCGTTGTTATGGCGGTGATGAATGGCTTTCGTACAGAACTTCTCAATCGTATTCTTGGTATGAATGGGCATCTTATTATTCAAACAGTTGATTCTGGTTTTGCTGATTATAAGACTCTTATTTCTTCTTTAGAAACTACAAATGGCGTGAAGTTTGCTTTGCCTGTTATTGAAGGTCAAGCACTTGTTCAAGGTGAAGTTCAAGGTGGCTCTGGCGCGTTAGTTCGTGGTATGCGCAAACAAGATCTAGATAAGCTTAAAACAGTCTCTCAAAATATTAAATTAGGATCGATTTCTCGGTTTGATCAAGAAGAAGGTGTTGCAATTGGAAGTGGCTTAGCAGAAAAATTAGGATTAACAGTTGGAAGAGATATTCGTATCATTACTCCAGATGGTGATGAGACTCCTTTTGGCGTTACGCCACGAGTGAAAGCTTATAAAGTCGTTGCTATTTTTGAAGTTGGTATGTCTGAATACGATTCAATATTTGTCTTTATGCCTCTTCATGAAGCACAAATGTTTTTTAATTTAGGCGATAAGGTTCAGTCTTTAGAGTTATTTTTAAATGATCCTGATGCAGTTGATCAAATAAAACCCGTTGTAGAAAAAGCAGTTGATCAACAGGTTTATTTAATTGATTGGCGTACACGTAATCAGGCTTTTTTTTCAGCTTTACAGATTGAACGAAATGTTATGTTTTTCATTCTTTCTCTGATCGTTCTTGTTGCTGCTTTAAATATTATTTCAGGACTGATTATGCTTGTAAAAGATAAAAGTCATGATATTGCAATTTTACGCACGATGGGTGCTCAACAAAGTGCGATTTTGCGTATATTTATCATTACAGGAATGATGATTGGTTTTATTGGAACGATATTGGGCTTAATTTTAGGTGTTATCGCGACCGCGAATATTAATCATATCCAAGACTTTATCTCTTGGTTATTTAATGTCGACGTTTTTAATCCTCAACTTTATTTTTTAACAAAATTGCCTGCACAAATTGAGTGGAAACAGACCGTCTTGGTTGCTGTGATGGCTTTATTCTTGTCATTTCTTGCTGCTCTCATTCCGGCATGGCGTGCTGCTAAGCTAGATCCCGTACAAGCTTTGAGGTATGAATAATGACAGCTATTTTAGAGCTTGTAGAGATTGAAAGACGCTTTTTCGAGGGTCATAAGCCGCTCATTGTTTTAGATAAAGCGAATTTTACTCTTAATCGTGGAGAGCTTGTTGCACTTGTTGCACCATCTGGTGCTGGAAAATCAACACTTCTTCATATTGCTGGATTATTAGAAAAACCAACCGCTGGTGATGTGATGTTACGAGGTGTTTCTTGTGCAAAGCGTTCTGATAGTGAGCGAACAGCTATAAGACGAAATGATATTGGTTTTGTTTATCAATTTCATCATTTACTTCCAGAGTTTACGGCGTTAGAAAATGTTATGATACCGCAAATGATAGCAGGATTAAAAAAATCCATAGCAGAAGATCGTGCGCGCAAATTATTAACGTATCTGCGTATTTCTCATCGTGCGAACCATCGTCCCTCAGAGTTATCGGGAGGAGAACAACAACGTGTTGCTATTGCACGTGCAGTCGCAAATGGCCCTTCAGTTCTTTTGGCTGATGAACCTACAGGAAATCTTGATCCCGTAACTTCAGCTTATGTTTTTCAAGCTTTATCTATCCTTGTTCGTCAGTCTGGTCTTTCTGCTCTTATTGCAACACATAATTACGCTTTGGCTAAGCAAATGCATCGTCGAATTACACTTAAAGAACAAAAGATTATAGAACTTCCTTAAAGCAAGGTACAAATTTTATACGACTAATTGAATAGTTTATATTACTTTATTCAAGGAGATTTTTTATGACAGTTTTTGTCGTTGACAAAAATCAATTAGATGCGCGTCGTCGCCGGTTGATTTTTCGTGCATGGCATCGCGGTATTCGTGAAATGGATCTCATTTTTGGGCATTATGTTGATGCTCATATTACTGAGATGAATGATAAAACGCTCTCTGAGCTTGAGTATATTATGTCTTTTGACGACCGTGATTTACTCACATGGATGACTGGAGAAATTTCACCCCCCTCTGAAGTTGATAGTCCACTTTTTCGTGATATTGCTAATTATCGTTTTTGCTTAAGTTATTGATTCCAATGCCTATATTTAAAAAAATTGTTATTCCCCAAAATAGTCCTGTTCGTATGATTTTTGATGGCGTTACTGATGGATTTGAAGCCTTTGCGCTTGCTAAGTTAAGTTCAGAAATTGGACAAGGCAAACCGCTCATCTATGTTGTTCATGACGGAACAAAAATTGCGCATTTACAACAAGTTTTAAATTTTATTGAACCCAATTTGCCCGTACTTCAATTTCCTGCATGGGATTGTTTGCCTTATGATCGCGTATCACCAGGAATTGCTGTCATGTCCCGTCGACTATCAGCTTTGGCACGCATAGCAAATTTACGTCAAAACCCACATCCTGCAATTATATTAACTACAGCAAATGCAATTATGCAAAAGTTGCCTCCTCGTGAAATGATAGAAGCTCAGCTTATTCACTTACATGTTGGCCAACGCAATAACATGGGAAAACTAATTCAATTCTTAGAAACCAACTGTTTTGAACGCGTTACGGTTGTCCGTGATGTTGGTGAGTTTGCTGTAAGAGGAGGAATACTTGATATCTTTTCTCCTATGGATGTTGAACCTTTACGCCTTGATTTTTTTGGAGATACCCTAGAAAGCATCCGCGTATTTGATCCAGAAAGTCAAAGGACAACACGTCAAAAAACTGAACTTTTATTACAGGCAATGAGTGAGGTTGTTCTTACACCAGAACGCATCAGCCGATTTAAAAGCAATTATACCCGTACATTTGGTGTATCACAAAAAAATAACATGCTTTATGAAGCAATTGCTCAAGGTCGGCGTTTTGCCGGTATGGAACATTGGCTTCCATTTTTTTATGAAGAGCTTGACACTTTTTTTGACCATTGTGGCAACCTACCGCTTGTTTTTGAGCATCTTATAGAAGAAGTTTTCATTGAGCGCTATCGCCTTATTGAAGACTATTATAACGCGCGCAAAGAGCGCGAAAATGATAAAGAAAATTCTACTTCTTATCATCCAATAGACCCTAGTCTTCTCTATTTAACGCCAGAGCGTGTTTTAGAATGTGTGCAACAATCTTCACAGCGTATTGATTTTTCGCCTTTTAATATTCCACAAAGTTTGGAACAAACTGTTATTCACGCACATGTTAAACAGGGATATGATTTTGTAAAAGAGCGTAATGCGCAGGAAAAAAATGTTTTTTCAAGTGTTATTGATCACATCGCATCTTTACGCGCTGCGGGCAAAAAAGTACTTTTAGCGTGTTGGAGTGAAGGATCTTTGAATCGTTTAGTACAAGTTCTCGACGAGCATGGATTAAAAAAAATAGATGTTGTAAAATCCTTGCAAACTGTCAAAGCAACACCACGAGATCATATATTAGCAGCCGTTATCATGATAGAACATGGTTTTGAGGCTGAAGATTTAGCTATTATAGCAGAGCAGGATATCCTAGGTGATCGCTTCATCAGATCACCAAAGCGGCGTAAGAATAATACAAATTTTATTTCTGAAATTTCTGCTTTAAATTCTGGTGATATTGTTGTGCATATCGACCACGGTATTGGCCAATTTGTTGGTCTTAAAACCATCACAACCACTGGAATTTTACGAGATTGCCTTGAAATTAAATATGCTGGAGGTGATCTCCTCTTTTTACCTGTTGAAAATATTGAGCTTCTCTCACGTTATGGCTCAGAAGGAACAGAGGTAACGTTAGATAAATTAGGAGGTGTTGCTTGGCAAGCACGTAAAGCTCGGCTTAAAAAACATTTATTGGAAATGGCAGGGCAATTAATCCGTATAGCTGCAGAGCGTATGACTCGTGCTGCGCCTGCTTTACTTCCACCAATTGGACCATTTGATGAGTTTGTTGCTTGCTTTCCCTATGAAGAAACGGAAGATCAAATGAATGCAATTGATGCTGTTTTAGACGATCTAGCCTCAGGCAAGCCGATGGATCGCTTGATATGCGGTGATGTTGGTTTTGGAAAAACTGAAGTAGCCATTCGAAGTGCTTTTGTTGCAGCATTAAATGGATATCAGGTTGCGGTTGTTGTACCAACAACTTTGCTTTCACGTCAACATTACAAAACATTTATTTCGCGTTTTCAAGGATTACCAGTTAAAATTGGACATGCTTCGAGGCTTGTAAAAGCGAAAGAACTTGCACGCGTAAAAAAAGGTGTTTCAGATGGTACAATCGATATTGTCATTGGAACCCATGCATTATTAAGTGGTGCAGTTAATTTTTTACGGTTAGGCCTTCTTATCATTGATGAGGAACAGCATTTTGGTGTCAAACACAAAGAGCGTTTAAAAGAGCTTAAAAGTGATATTCATGTTCTCACACTTTCAGCAACTCCCATACCACGCACTTTAGGGTTAGCATTATCAGGTGTACGTGAACTTTCATTGATAACAACCCCCCCCATTGATAGAATGGCGGTTCGTACTTTTATTTCACCCTTTGATGCACTTGTTATACGAGAGACTCTGCTTCGGGAATATTATCGTGGTGGACAAAGTTTCTATGTTTGTCCTCGTATTTCTGATCTGGCTTTTGTAGAAGAATATCTTAAAACACATGTGCCAGAACTGAAATTCGTTGTGGCTCATGGACAAATGCCAGCTGGACAACTTGATGATATTATGAATGCATTTTACGATGGGCAATATGATGTTTTACTATCGACAACCATTATTGAATCTGGTCTTGATATTCCAGCAGCCAATACATTAATTGTGCATCGCGCTGAGATGTTTGGCCTTTCTGCCCTTTATCAGTTACGTGGTAGGGTAGGGCGTTCAAAACAACGTGCTTATGCTCTCTTTACATTTCCTTCTGGTAAAGTTTTAACAGCTGCTGCCGATCGCCGTCTTAAAGTTTTACAATCTCTTGATACCTTAGGGGCTGGGTTTCAATTGGCAAGCCATGACATGGATATCCGCGGTTCAGGCAATTTTTTAGGTGAAGAGCAGTCGGGGCATATCAAAGAAGTTGGATTTGAACTCTATCAAAAAATGCTTGAAGAAGCTGTTGCTGAATTAAAAGATGGAGAGCTAAATGAAGATAAGCAATGGTCTCCTCAAATTTCACTTGGTACAACAGTGATGATACCAGAGAGTTTCGTGCCTGACTTATCATTACGTATGGGACTTTATCGTCGTTTAACAGAACTTGATGATTTAGAACAAATTGATGAATTTGCAGCGGAGTTAATTGATCGCTTTGGTCCTTTACCCATTGAGGTTCAACACCTTCTTAAAGTCTTTTATATCAAAACATTGTGTCGAAAAGCGCATGTAGAAAAATTAGATACAGGACCAAAAGGGATTGTTATACAGTTTCGTAATAACTATTTCGCAAATAGTGTTGCTCTTGTTCAGTGGGTTGGGAAACAAGGTTCAATGGCAAAAATCCGACCAGATCAAAGTATTGCTCTTATTCGTGATTGGTCCACAGCGGATGAAAGGCTTGTTGGAGCAGCGAATATTATGACACAGCTTGTCGAAATGGCAGAACAACATTCTGTTTAAAAATATCTTTATTATTTTAGAATTGTTACTCATTTTTATAAAATAATTCTATAAAAACAAACAGTTATTGATTTTGTATAAGAATAAAATTTAAGTTTATAATAAAGAGCCATTATATATTTATTTGGTTTTTATTATATACGTATTGATACAATGAAGGAAATAGATTAGACGGTTTAACTGCAATAAATAGCACTTTCAATATAATAAGCTAATAAGCTCCTGTAAATTTTTTAGAAAGAATTTAGGTAAAGATAGCATGCTTTCTTCATTACAAAAGTGTCTAACTATCGTTTTTTTGTTACTCACTTTAATACATGGCGTAAAAAACGCTTATGCTGAGTTATCTTCTGATGAACAATACCAACATTAAAAAAACAAAAGAAAGAATATTAAAGAGAGCATACAATTTATTGAAGAAAGTATATCTCATTTGGATATTTGGAAAAAAATATTTCTAAAGCAGAATACTATGAGCGTTTACAGGAACGGAATAAGTTATATAAAAAACTGAAAACTCTGAAGGATGAATATTATAATCTTGGTTCGAAATTACAGGATCTAGCTGAAAAAAAAACAAAAAATTATCTCTAGAATACATATAGCGAGAGAGTATGAAGAAAAGTTGATTAAAGCAAAAGACTATTAAAAAAAAACTCAAACGTTTAATGAATGGGGAATGAATGAGAAAAGTGGAGGTGATGATGAGATAATGAAAAATTATCTCATATAAATACAGAGAAATTAAGATTATTTATAATAAAGTAATTTTATGCATATAAGATATTATCTATTGTTCTTATCATATAAGATTTAATATATATATTAAATAATAAAATCATATATCTTTTTTATGTTTTCTTTTTATGCATAATTTTTTGTGCTTGTAGTTTTTTATTTTTATCTGTTTAATTATTTTAATGACGATACATCTCATATCATAAATCTTGTTTCATTAATATGATAAGAGAGATATTTTATAGCTCTAAGTTGTGTTATATAGAGAAACAAAATGATATTTTTAATTCATTTTTTCTTAAAACTTAAATCATTAACGATTTATATCTTTGATATTGTGAAAGATGAAAAGAATTTATCATTTTAGTAGATTCTTTTATTTAAGAAATAACTTAAAAGAAATTGATAAAAGCTATATTTTTTATTCACGTTATAAAACTGAGAGATGATATTTGTACAGAAGTGCAATAATAGATGTTTAATATATGAGCATAAATTTATTATGGCTTTAGGCACGTGAGATGATTCATAGGGAGGTTTTCCTTTGTTCAGTAGTTTTATCTATAAAACTAACTCCGCTTGTGATGTACAAGTGGATAAATTTTATTGATTCAACATAAGAGAGGTTTGCGCTATTAGGATCTTTCATACAATATAGAAAAAAGATAAATTATTATTATAAGTTAATATGTTATTATATTTTAAGAAAGTTTATTATAAATAAAATATTTTCAGCAGTTATAGATTTTCTTCTAAGAAAATGTGTTGTTTAATTAAGAAAAAAGCACTTCTTTAGTACCGTATTTTTAAACTAAACTTTTTAGTTAAACGCTATGGAATATAAAATTTTTATTACAAAAGCGTATCACTATTATTTTGTAAACAAGGGCAGAAAATTGTTCATTAGGAAAAAGTTCTCTTACAATTATGCAGAAATTTTAGACAATCAGTAGTTTTAATTCATTAAATGTTTCAATAATATCGTAGATGATTTTGTTTTTGTGTATCACACGAGGCACATAAGGAAAACAGTAAAATTTATCTGATATTTTGGAGCTTCATGCATTGCAACAACCTGTTGCTAAGGCTCTATAAGCTTAACATGAAGAGTAATAAATGTAAAAAGTTTAATTAGTAAGTTTTTTAGAGTAGTATCAGAGTTTATTTTAATTAATATTGCAATATTGATTCGTTTGTGTAATCTTAGTTTAAATGCACAGAGGTATTTTATAGATAGATTGTATCCAATACCAATGTGATGAAGAGGGGAATTATATGAGTGTATAAAAATTAGAATGGCTCGTTGTATTTTTTCTCTAAATTTGACTTTTTTTTATATATTGAAGTAATAAATTAAGTTGGGATTATATTTAATATTTTTAAATTACTTAGGAGTGCGTTGAAAGGATTGACTTAATCATGTCGCATAAAAATGTTTATTCTGCTGTTTCAGTGTTAGTTGGAGCCGTTGCCCTTTTTCTTATAGCTGGTCTTTCTGCAAATGCGCAAACTTTATCACAAGGTTGGTACAAAGTTTGCAGTAAGCAGCATGATGTTGATATTTGTAATACAATGAATACTGTATTATCGAATACGGGACAACCTTTAACGGCTTTTAATCTTGTTGAAATAAAAGGAAAGCAAAATGAGAAACGTATAGGTATTCAAGTACCTACAGGTCGTTTTTTGCCAGAAGGTGTTCACATTAAAATCGGTGACGAGTTCTCTAAAAAAATTCCTTATATTATTTGTAATGGACCAAGTTGTATTGCTAATGATGTCTTAGATGATAAGCTTATAGCCGCTATGAAAAGTGGTATAAAAATGGTGGTAACCACAGTTAATTTCCGTGGTTCAGCTAATCCTATTGAATTTTCTCTTAATGGGTTTACAGCAGCCTATACCGGTCCTGGTATGGAGGAAAAAGATTTCCAACAAGAACAAATAAAGCTACAGCAAGCCATTCAATCAAAGCAAAAAGAAATTGAAGAGCGTATGCGGGCTGAGCAAGAAAAAGCAAAACAAAAATAATAAACCCACACCATAGAATTGATCGAAACGTTTTCTATAATTGTTTATTTGAACCGCCACAGTTTTCTGTGGCGGTTTTTTAAATCCTTAATTTTCCGAAACAATTCTGCGTTTCCACCACCCAATACGTTCAGTTTTGGAAGAATCATTAGGCGTTGATGAAATAACAACGGGTTGATTAATTGTTTCTTCGATTTGGGAAGGAGAGGTTTCGACAACTTCCTCCATCTCGATTACAGTTTCTTTCTCTAATATTTTTTGTATTTGCGTTATCTCTTTAGAAGATGATTTTTTACGTGTTCCACGTGTTGATTTTTTACTCTTTTCAAGAGTTTTATCTTCTACCTCATGAATAGCTTTATCTGCTTTTTTTGTTTTAGTTTTACGCATAAAACTGGTTGTAGGTTTTTCTTCAGGAGATTTTTGTTCTGCAATATTTTGATCATTCTCTAAAGGAAGTTGATTTTCTACTACTTTTGAAGAATGTGTTTTACGTTTTTTAGGTTTAATACTTTTATCAATTTTTTCAGATTCACTCTGTTGTTGTATATCTAGAGCGTGTGTATTATTTTTTGTTTCTTCAAGTTCAAAAGATTTAGCAGGTGAAACACGACGTTTGCGATGCGCTGCTTTAATTTCTGCTAAAGCTTGCTTAGCAAAATCTCCCACTGGTTCTGCATAAGGAACGCGAATCTGATGAAAACTATTATCTTGATTGCGTCGACCACCACGACGTCCTCGACGACGTCCTCGACGATAAGAATCATCATTCAAGGTATCTTCTTTTTTATGAACGTTGGAGAGAGAATGATCAGTAATTTCACCGTGACGATTTTTGCGCCGACGCTTTTGGTTTGTTTCAATGGGAGAAGGATTTTTTTCAATAGATTCACTTTTTATGAAAACAGAATCTTCAATTTCTTGCTTATTGTCATCTTCCAATGAAGATTGAGAAGTTCTCTCTGCTATTGAGCCTTTAGAAATAACAAGATGTTGTGTTCCAATACGATCATCTGCTTCAATACTAATATTAAGCTTAAAGCGAGCTTCTAAATTAACAAGAATGTTGCGTTTATGATTTAATACATAAAGTGCTGTTGCTACGGGGGTGCGCACGATAATATTATGTTGCGAATTATGAAGAAGATATTCTTCAATTGAGCGCATGACATGCAACGCAATTGATGATTCAGAACGTATATTTCCTGTTCCTGCGCAATGTGGGCAGGGCTGTGTTGTACTTTCTAAAACCGATATGCGAATACGTTGACGACTCATTTCTAAAAGGCCGAAGTGTGAAATATGACCTACTTGAATACGAGCACGATCGTTTTTTAAACAATCTTTTAATTTTTTTTCGACCAGCTTCACATTGCGTTCTTCAAGCATATCAATAAAATCAATCACAATTAAACCAGCAAGGTCACGCAAGCGTAATTGACGCGCGACTTCTTCAGCAGCTTCAAGGTTAGTTTGTAAGGCTGTTTTTTCGACAGAGAATTCTTTCGTAGAGCGGCCAGAATTTACGTCAATAGCAACAAGTGCTTCTGTTTGATTAATAACAAGATAACCACCAGATTTTAAAGAAACCTGTGGTTGCAACATTTTATCAAGTTGAATTTCAATATTATTTCGTGCAAAAATGGGCGTAGGATCACGGTAAGGTTGCACAACTTTTGCATGACTTGGCATGAGCATACGCATAAAGTCTTTCGCTTCACGATATCCTTGGTCTCCAGAGACAAGAATTTCACTAATGTTCTTATTGTAAAGATCTCGTATAGAACGCTTGATGAGATTACTCTCTTCATGGACAAGGCATGGCGCCGTTGACTCGAGTGTCAAAGTGCGAATAGTATCCCATAACCGCATAAGATATTCATAATCACGTTTAATTTCAGCTTTTGTTCTATTGGCACCAGCAGTTCGTAAGATAACGCCCATACCTTTTGGAACGGCTAATTCTTTTACGATTTCTTTAAGACGCTTACGGTCTTGTATGTTCGTAATTTTTCGTGAAATACCACCACCACGTGCTGTGTTGGGCATTAGAACAGAGTAACGACCAGCCAGAGATAGATATGTTGTAAGGGCAGCACCTTTATTACCACGCTCTTCTTTGATGACTTGTACCAACAAAATTTGACGTCGTTTAATGACTTCTTGAATTTTATACTGGCGCCCTTGTTTTCTTTGATAAATTGGAAGCTCTTCACGGATGTCCTCAGCACCGACCATTTCGATCTCATCATCAGAGATATCGGCATTTAATGCTTCTTCTGTATTATCAATTATTGTCGCTTCAGATGTGATGTCACTTTCAATATCGGCTGCTATGACATTGTTTTTTCCATTTTTTTTTGTTCTTCTGGAGCGTTTTTTATTTTTAGTTGCTTCTTCCGTAAAGCTATCTACAGAATTTTCTCCTACAGCTGCTTTTTCCTCTTCTTCAAGAAGAGCAAGGCGATCAGCAATAGGAATTTGATAATAATCAGGATGAATTTCAGAAAATGTTAAAAAACCATGGCGGTTTCCACCATATTCAACAAAAGCTGCTTGGAGAGACGGTTCCACACGCGTAATCCGTGCGAGATAAATATTCCCCTTGAGCTGTTTTCTATGTTCTGATTCAAAATCAAGTTCTTCAATTTTGTTGCCGTGAACAACAACAACACGAGTTTCCTCCGGATGGGAGGCATCTATAAGCATTTTGTTTGACATAAGTTAATATCCTGAAGGCGACATGCACAATTTTATTCAAACGAACGCTATAACTATTCGTAAACATAAAAGGCTGTCTGCCATAAAAGGGAGGTACCAGAAAAACAGGACGGAACACCACGTGCAGAGGCATGACTGCATTTACACCATTTCTCATCATTATTTCCATCTGTTTTTTATGACTCATATTTCTTAAAAGTCTCCGGTAAAATAATCTTTAAAACAGTTCGGATATCCGAACCAACGAATCTTAAGTAATGCAATCCTAATGTTATAACATAGAAATTTTTCATCCATAAAAAAGTCTCAACGCATAATAGGCAAAAAAACTCTAAAGACAACTTAATATGAGTTACAGATAATTTAGATGACTATTATCAGCTAGGAAGCATAAATATTCTTTTATGTTGATATCATGCGTTTGGCAAGTAACAATGTAAATCATGTATAATTATAATATCTTTATGACTTTAATTTCGTTTTTGGGTGTTTATTTAGCTTTTCTTGAAAAATAGAGAATAAATTGGTGTATCATTTTATATAACCAAGATAAATTATTACAAAGGTAGTGTAGAGTATTTTGCTTATGATAAGAGTTTTTTTTACCAAAAAGCTGAAAACAGCTTATGGGGATGTTATTGTGTTCATCACATACTTTTTATTATCTTTTTTGCTACTCCAAACCAGTGTTCAAGCCGCAGATCCTCTAAGACTTATTAATTTTAGAACCATTGGTGATAGTGTTCATACGCGTATTATTGCGGTTTTTAATTTAAAACCAAATGTTCGTTTACAGATTTTGGATAGGCCGGCACGTTTGGTGATCAATTTACCTACAATTGATTTTTCAATGCAAAATAC
The DNA here is from genome assembly GCF_042193415.1 of Bartonella sp. TT121SHDZB. Lineage (NCBI taxonomy): Bacteria > Pseudomonadati > Pseudomonadota > Alphaproteobacteria > Hyphomicrobiales > Bartonellaceae > Bartonella > Bartonella sp. TT121SHDZB. The sequence continues at coordinate 33,427 of NZ_JBHILR010000003.1, forward strand.
ACCTTTAAAGAAACAGAATACATTATCCATTATGCTTTCAGATGTGCGTTATGCTTTTTCTGACATACAGACTTCACGCATTATTTTGACAAGTAAAACGGTTTTTGTGGTTGAAAAAAATGTCGTAAAAAAATTAAATAATGGTTTATGGCAGTTGCTGATTGATATTCGTAAAAGTACACAAGAAAAATTTGATGAGATATTAAAAAAACAGCAAAGAAGCAATTTTGATACAAAAACACAGCTAATGCCAGCATATAATTTCCGTGTTGTTCTTGATCCTGGTCATGGTGGTATTGATGGTGGTGCACAGGGTGTTACTGGAATTTTAGAAAAAGATGTGACTTTAGACTTTGCGCGTGCATTGCGAGACGAATTACAAAAGGATTCTCATATTACCGTTTCTTTAACACGAGATTCCAATATTTTTTTAAGACTAAGTGAAAGAGTTAAAAAAGCGCAAGAGTTTGATGCTGATCTTTTTATATCTATTCATGCGGATACGATTGATGTACATTCTCTTCGCGGTGCCACAGTGTATACCATATCAGATAAAGCCTCTGATGCCATTGCAAAATCTTTAGCTGAAAATGAAAATAAAGTTGATTTGCTTGATGGTTTGCCTGCAGATGAAACGCTTGAAGTTACAGATATTTTGATGGATCTTACACGACGTGAAACACATACATTTTCGGTTAATTTTGCAAATAGTGTTATTTCAAGTTTATCAAAGAATCATATTAACTTGATTAATAACCCACATCGGTACGCTAATTTTCAAGTTTTAAGAGCTTCAGATATACCCTCAGTCTTGATAGAAATAGGTTATTTATCCAATAAAGAGGACGAAAAGTTATTAAATGATCCTCATTGGAGAAAACAAATGGCAGCCTCTATTGCTCATTCTATTCGTCAATTTGCTGATTATAGACAGAAAATGATACAGCCTCTTTAAATTTGTGAGAAAATAGAGTATCAATATGGGCTTCTAGTGTACCTAGTATAAATAAAAGATAGAAAACAATTTCTCTTGATCTCAATCTTGTGGTGATATCCACTTGGTGTGTTTGAAGTAACGTATTTTTTTCTTTAATTAATTCTTAAGAAAGCGATAACCGTTTTTATGATGATTTTTTTAAGATACCTTCTTCGTTTTTGTATTGCTGTTGGACTTTGTGGTGCAATAACGTGGGGTGTTATGACCAGTGGTCAAGCAAATGCACTCCCTGATTATGAAGTTCTTTCACTTTATGAGCCGCCAGTAATGACCCGCGTCCATGCTTCTGATGGCCGTCTTATGGCAGAGTTTGCAACAAAACATCGCCTCTATTTACCGATTCAATCAATACCAAAGCTTGTTATAAATGCTTTCATTTCGGCTGAAGACAAAAACTTTTATCATCATTTTGGTTTAGATCCTGAAGGACTTTCTCGCGCTTTGATCAATAATATTCGTAATATTGGTTCTGGAAGACGTCCAGAGGGTGCATCAACTATAACGCAACAAGTCGCTAAAAACTTCCTTTTAAGTTCAGAAACAACGTTAGAACGTAAATTTAAGGAAGCTATTTTAGCAATGCGTATTGAGAAAACTTATTCAAAAGATCATATTCTCGAACTTTATCTCAATGAAATTTATCTGGGTCGTGGCACTTATGGTATAGCAGCGGCTTCTTTGACTTATTTTAATAAATCCGTCAATGATCTGACGCTAGAACAATGTGCTTATTTGGCTGCTCTTCCAAAAGGACCAGCAAACTATGATCCATTTAAGAATACACAACGTGCTATTGAACGGCGTAATTGGGTTATAGACCGGATGATTGCAAATGGATATGTAACGCGTGAACAAGGTGAAAAAGCGAAAGCTAAACCTTTAGGAGCGACAATACGTGGGAGTGATAGCTATGTTTTTGCGGCTGATTATTTTACTGAAGAAGTGCGGCGTCGTTTAATACATCGCTATGGGGCTAAAACACTTTATGAAGGTGGGCTTTCCATTCGTACAACGCTTGATCCGCATTTACAACTTATTGCGCGACGTGCTTTGCACAATGGATTAATTAGATTTGATCATGCGCAAGGATGGCGTGGAGCTTATGCGCATATTGATGAGAAAGGTGATTGGGGGACAGAACTTGCAAATATCACAGGGCTAAGTGATGTTCCTGAATGGCGTTTAGCTGTTGTTCTTTCTACTGATCCCAACAAAGTAGAGATTGGTTTACAGCCACAGCGCGAAGCTTCAGGTATATTATCCCCAAAACGGGAAATTGCTGTTTTATCTGAAGCTGATTCAAAATGGGCACTCCATGTTGTAAAAGAAAATGGTTATCCAAAAACTGTTCAGAATTTATCTCATGTTCTGCAAGTCGGGGATGTCATTTTTGTTGAAAAACTATCCAATACAAACAACACTTATCGTTTACAACAAATTCCAAAGGTTGAAGGAGCAATTGTTGCTATGGAACCTCATACGGGGCGTGTTCTTGCGATGGTGGGAGGATTTTCTTTTGCAGCATCTGAATTTAATCGTGCAACCCAAGCTTATCGCCAACCGGGATCTGCTTTTAAGCCTTTTGTTTATGCGGCAGCTCTTGATAACGGATATACACCAGCATCTGTTGTTTTAGATGGCCCCATTGAAGTTCGTCAATATAATGGTGAAGTTTGGCAACCCAAAAATTATGGAGGTACCTTTGCAGGACCTTCAACGTTGCGTTATGGTATTGAGCATTCTCGTAATCTTATGACAATACGACTTGCCAATGATATGGGAATGCCTCTTGTCGCTGAATATGCAGAACGCTTTGGGATCGTAGATAAATTGCAGCCTTATCTTCCCATGGCGTTAGGGGCTGGTGAAACAACAGTATTACGGATGGTTACAGCTTATTCTGTTATTGCCAATGGCGGACGCTCTATTAAACCTTCTCTGATAGACAGAATTCAAGATCGTTATGGGAAGACAATTTATCGTCATGATGATCGTATTTGCGAAAATTGTAATACGAATTCATGGAATAATCAAAGTGAACCCACATTGATTGATGAAAGAGATCAAGTTCTTGACCCTATGACGGCTTATCAAATTACATCGATGATGGAAGGGGTTGTTCAGCGTGGTACTGCGGCACGTTTACGTTATCTTAATCGACATATTGCCGCTAAAACAGGAACAACCAATGACTCTAAAGATGTTTGGTTTATGGGATTTACTCCTGACATTGTCGTTGGTATTTTTGTTGGGTACGATCAACCAGCTCCGTTAGGATATAATGGAACAGGAAGTTCATTAGCTGCTCCTATTTTTGGTGATTTTATGGCAGATGCTCTTAAAGGGAAGCCAAATGTTCCCTTTAAAATGCCAAAGGGTATGATTTTAATGCCAATTAATCGGAAAACAGGAATGCTTGCCGAAAGAGGAGATCAAGATGTCATTATAGAAGCATTTAAACCAGGGACTGGTCCTGCTGATATCTATCAAGTCATTGGAAGTACAAATTCTTTTCAAGAAGGTGTTCCTGCAGTAACGACTTCTCCACAAGTCAATAAAGCTCTTGAAAGTGGGACAGGTGGGCTGTATTAATCGACAAAATCTCCTTTTGCCATGAGTCATGGTTTTTATCTCTTTTTTTACAATGTCGGTTCTGTAAATAGAGTGATAGAACTGTACCATATTTCTAATAAAAGCTATTAAATTTGTATAAAATGCTAAGAGACACAACCAAAAAGAGTTTTTAAAAATACGGTGTTAAATTATGCGAGCAGAAATAGAAACATTAGTTGATGAAATCCAGAAAGCAATACAATTGCTAAGGGGGCATCTTTGACTGGGATCAATCACTAAAGCGTCTTGAATATCTTAATCAAAAAGCGGAAGATCCATCATTATGGGATGATGCACAACGAGCACAGGATATGATGCGTGAGCGTCAACGTCTTGATGATTCAATCAATGGTCTTTTATCATTTACAAAAACACTTGAAGAATGTATTGAGCTTATTGCGATGGGCGAAGAAGAAAGTGATGTTGAAATTATCGCTGATGCAGAAAATTCAATACGTAATCTTAAACGTGAAATAGATAAAAGGCAAATTGATGTGCTTCTTTCAGGAGAGGCAGATCCTAATGATAGCTATTTAGAAGTTCATGCTGGAGCAGGGGGAACAGAAAGCCAAGATTGGGCTTCTATGCTCTTACGTATGTATATGCGCTGGGCTGAGCAGCATGAAATGAAGGTTGAAATTTTAGAAATTCATGATGGAGAAGAAGCAGGAATCAAGTCAGCGACTATTCTTGTAAAAGGGCATAATGCTTACGGACTATTAAAAACAGAATCAGGCGTTCATCGTTTGGTGCGGATTTCCCCATTTGATTCGAATGCAAAGCGCCATACCTCTTTTGCGAGCATTTGGGTTTATCCAGTTATTGATGACAATATTGAAGTTGATGTTTCAGAGGCAGATGTGCGTATTGATACATATCGTGCATCTGGAGCAGGAGGACAACATGTTAACACGACAGATTCTGCTGTTCGCATCACACATATAAAAACGGGTATTGTTGTTCAATGTCAAACTGAGCGTTCTCAGCATAAAAATCGCGCTACGGCTTGGTCGATGTTGCGTGCACGTCTTTATGAAGAAGAACTCAAAAAAAGAGAAGAAGAGACGAATGCTGTTGAATCTTCTAAAACAGAAATTGGATGGGGACATCAAATTAGATCTTATGTTCTTCAACCCTATCAGCTTGTCAAAGATTTGCGTACAGGAATTGAAAATACGGATCCACAATCCGTACTTAATGGTAATTTAGATGCATTTATAGAGGCAGCACTCGCACGGCGTATTTATGGACAAGACAAAGAAATTGAGGATATTCGTTAATTATATATCCTTCCTTCAAGCCATGTAGATTTTTTCTTAAGCTGTTCATTTTATTGATGTTGTGATGTTATGATAGCCTTTGATACTTTAAAGGTCTAAAGGGGGATTTTCTTGTTCCTTTCTTCAATTTTTTCTCACATACCAATTCTGCTTATGATATTGCAAGTGATAGGAAAAATCTGAAATCAGAAAATTTTGCGATATTCGGGGGACTAATATAAATGTAAAACAATTCATTATCCTTATCAATCAATATATTGTAAAAATTGAATCCGTGGAAAAACTAAAATCAATTAGGGAGGATAATTTTTGCTTTTTAAGGTAAATCAAACACTCAATTTACAAGTTACCATTATGATATAAAAGTGTTGCAGTAGCTAAAACATTTTCAGCATGCCCAGATACGCTTACTTTGCGCCATTCTTCTGCTATTATTCCATTTGCATCAATTAAAAAAGTGCTCCGTTCAACTCCCATATATTTGCGTCCATACATGCTTTTCTCAACCCAAACACCATAAGCTTCGAGGGTTGTTTTTTCTTCATCAGAAACCAAGATGACATCAAGTTCATGCTTTACTTTAAATTTATCATGTTTTTTTACATTATCTGGAGAGATTCCAATAACAACAACACCAATTTCATCAAATTTCGTCTTTAATTGTGTGAAAGCAAGTGCTTCGCTTGTACATCCACTTGTATCATCTTTGGGATAGAAATATAAAACAACAGCTTTTCCTTTAAAGTCAGAAAGACACACTGTCTCTCCTCCATCGCGTGGTAAATTAAAATCAGGAGCAAGAGTACCTTTCATTGATTTTATCATTTTTTTATCTTTCTTTTTGAGCACAAAGATCAATTACTAGCATACAGAGAAGGAATAAAGTTTCAACTCTTTAGAATAGAATTATTTCAAAGACTTTTTCGCTATCATATAAAATTATTCTGTCATAAGATTACATTAAAAAATGAGAGGAGAAAGCGCAAGAAATATCATGGATATAAATATAAAATGAATGAAATATCAATAGATTATAGCGGTTTGATCAAAATATGTTTTTTCTTTCCGAAGGAAATTTTAATGATGCCTTCTGCAGTGACATCTTTTTCAATAATAAGGTGTGTTTCATCCTTTATTATTTGATCATTAACACGTACCCCTCCACCTTGAATATGTCGGCGCGCTTCACTGTTAGATTTAGCGAGTCCTGCTTGTACTAAAAGAGTGAGCAATCCAACACCTTTTTTTAATTCTGAGGCATTAATTTCAACAGTTGGAAGATTTTCTCCCAGAGTTTTTTCTTCAAACGTCTTGCGAGCCGTTTCTGCTGCTGCATCGGCAAGAGCACGTCCATGCAACATTGCTGTAATTTCTGTTGCAAGAATTTTTTTTGCTTCGTTAATTTCAGTTCCTTGTAATAGAGAAAGTTTGAGAATCTCATCCATTGGCAATGGAGTATAGAGCTTTAGAAATCGTGTAACATCGGCATCTTCTGTATTGCGCCAATATTGCCAAAATTGATAAGGTGAAAGCATATCTGCATTTAGCCATACAGCACCATTCAATGACTTCCCCATTTTTGCACCAGAAGAGGTTGTCAGCAATGGTGATGTTAACGCATATAATTGTGGTGTTCCTAAACGATGCCCTAATTCGATTCCGTTAATAATGTTGCCCCATTGATCAGAGCCCCCCATTTGCATACGCAACCCATAACGTTTATAAAGTTCAACAAAGTCATAAGCTTGCAGAATCATATAATTAAATTCTAGGAAGGATAAAGAGTGTTCACGCTCAAGTCTGAGTCTGACAGAATCAAATGACAACATACGGTTGACAGAAAAATGTTTTCCTACATCACGCAAAAACTCTAAGTAGTTTAAATTGCATAACCATTCCGCGTTATTCACAATACAAGCATCGGTTTCACGGTCACCGAATGTCAAATAGTTAGCAAATACCTTTTTAATACCATCAATATTTGCAGCAATATCATCTTGTGTCAAAAGGCGTCGCGCTTCGTCTTTGAAGGAAGGATCACCGATCAATCCTGTTCCTCCGCCCATTAAAGCAATGGGGCGATGACCTGTTTTTTGTAACCAATAAAGCATCATAATCTGAAGAAGACTTCCAGCATGTAAACTCGATGCTGTTGGGTCAAATCCAGTATAAGCGCTTACAGTTTCTTTTGAAAAAAGATCATCTAAGCCTTTTTCGTCCGAAATTTGGTGGATAAAACCACGTTCACTCATAATGTGTAAAAAATCAGATTTAAAGGCAAACACAGATTTAATTTCCTAATTTAGAATGTATTCATTTTATATAATAAGTGATTATTAACGGCTCAATAATGTGTTATCTACCATAAATAATGCCCATATCACAAGAGAATGAAATATATTGTAAATAATACAGATATTATTCCTTTTTTACGCTACAAAAACACTCCACAGTAATAGAGAGAAAAATTCTTTATCCTAATTTCTATTCTGAAACAAAATTTAGAAAAGTTGCAAATGCAATCTGTAAAAACAAATTACTTTGTTATGGTTAGAAGTGACGTTTGCTGTTTTTTATGAAGTTTTTGTATTTTCCTAAGTTAGTGAAAGTATTTCAGGAGGAGGAGCGAGAAGTTCATTGGTGATATGGTTATCCAAATAGTGGGCACATCGCTCAATAAGTTCTTCATGACATCCACTGAAAAAGTGATTAGCCTTCTCCAATATTTCTTGTGTGATGATGATACCTTTTTGTGTTTTCAATTTATCGACAAGTATTTGAACATCTTTTGGGGGAGCAACTTTATCGATACCGCCATGAATGATAAGTCCAGAGGAAGGACAAGGGGCAAGAAATGAAAAGTCATAAACATTAGGCTGAGGAGCAACTGAGATAAAGCCCTCAATTTCCGGTCGGCGCATTAAAAGCTGCATACCAATCCATGCTCCAAATGAATATCCAGCTACCCAACAATTTTTAGAATCTGGATGTTGTGTTTGCACCCAATCGAGAGCAGCAGCAGCATCTGAAAGTTCTCCTATTCCATAATCAAATTCACCCTGACTGCGACCAATACCACGAAAGTTAAAACGTAAAGTTGTAAAGCCACGTTGTTGGAACATATAAAAGAGGTCATAGACAATTTTATGATTCATAGTTCCACCAAATTGGGGATGAGGATGCAAAATGATCGCAATGGGTGCATTTTTTTGTTGTGAAGGTTGATAACGCCCTTCGAGCCGACCCGCGGGACCGTTAAAAATAATTTCTGGCATAAAATGCTCCTTAATGCAATAAAAGGCTCTCATTGACCTTGGTCGACTTTTACCATAGAATCTCTTAAATAATTATTAGATATTCTTTTTTTAGTGCACTTTTCAAGAAGATTGCGCTATTTTTTAATCAATTTATAAGATTAATGATTGCGATATAAAATGGTTATAAAACGCCGATATTTTGATCATAACGCAACAACACCGCTCAAAAAAGTGGCACGGATAGCGTTACTGGAATCTTTAGAGATATTTGGTAATCCATCATCGGTTCATAAGGAAGGGCGTGCCGCTAAAACTTTGTTGCAAAAGGCCCGTCGGCAAATCGCTGAAAATCTTAAAACAGATCCAGATCACGTGGTATTTACCTCTGGTGCGAGTGAAGCCGCAATGACTTTGTTAACACCCTTTTACAATTTGGGGAAAGCAAAAGTTAAATTTTCTCATCTTTACCTTGGAGCGACTGAACATCCCTCTGTTGCAGAGGGAGGACGTTTTTCTAAAGAGTTGATAAGCGTCATTGATGTTGATCAAGATGGGCTCATACAACAAGATAAATTAACATCACTCTTAACGGTTCACGATAAAACAAAAGGTTTACCTCTTGTTGCTATTCAAGCTGCAAATAGTGAAACGGGTGTTATTCAACCATTAACAGAAATCGCTGCTATTGTTCGGGATTTAGGAGGCACTCTTATAGTTGATTTGACACAATATGTAGATAAAAATTTTGTGGACATTCATCAGCTAGGAGGAGACTTTTTTATATTGTCTGCACATAAAGTTGGCGGTCCTAAAGGAATCGGTGCTTTTGTTTCATGTGGTAATCTTCTCATGCCACACCCTCTTATTATTGGGGGAGGACAAGAAAAAGGTCTCCGTGGAGGAACAGAAGCATTGCCCCTTATTGCTGCTTTTGGGGCAGCAATGACTGATTGCTTCACACAGGAGGAAATAAAACAGTTAATATATTTACGCAATAAATTAGAAGATGGACTACAAAAAATAAGTAAAAATGTTGAGATTTTTGGCAAAAGAGTTCAACGTTTGCCAAATACAACTTACTTTACCGTGAAAAATATAAAAGCTGAAACGATGCAAATTGCTTTTGATTTAGAAGGGTTTTCTGTATCAGCTGGCTCTGCTTGTTCTTCTGGAAAAGTAAAACAAAGCAGAGTTTTGGAGGCAATGGGATATCATGTTCCAAATGGTGCCATTCGCATTTCAATAGGACGTGATACAACTTCTGAAGATATAGATGATTTTCTATTGTTTTTTTCTCAAATTATAAGCAGAAAAAAAGAGGAAGATTTATCATCAGAAAGTTATAAAAATTAGAATTATTTTAAAGATAAAATAACTTTGATTGAAATTTTTGCACTTTACCTATAGCCTAGAGATAACTTGCTTACTTTAATCTTGTAAAAAACAAGACTTTAGTTACCGGTTTTTGACGCCAAAAAATGGAGAAAATTTATGCCGGCAGTACAAGAAACGATACGCCAAGTACGTGAAATAGATGTTGACCAATATAAATATGGTTTTGAAACCAATATTGAAACCGATAAAGCTCCAAAAGGCTTAAATGAGGATATTATCAAATTTATTTCCGCTAAAAAACATGAGCCTGAATGGATGCTAACATGGCGCTTAAAGGCTTACCGCCGTTGGCTGACGATGCAAGAGCCTCATTGGGCGCGTCTTGAATATCCTAAAATTGATTTTCAGGAGCTTTATTATTATGCTGCTCCAAAAAATCATACAGGACCAAAATCTTTGGATGAAGTGGATCCTGAGTTATTAGCAACGTACGAAAAACTTGGCATTCCCCTTAAAGAACAAGAGATTTTGGCAGGAGTAAGAAAACAGTCTGATCCCTCCACTTTTGATGACAGTATGTCTGTATCGGGGCAGGTGGCTGTTGATGCGGTCTTTGATTCTGTTTCTGTTGTGACAACATTTAAAAAAGAATTGGCACGTGCTGGTGTGATTTTTTGCTCTATTTCAGAGGCCATTATTGAGCATCCTGAGCTTATTAAAGAGTATTTAGGAACAGTTGTGCCTGTGAGTGATAATTATTATGCTGCCTTAAATGCAGCTGTCTTTACAGATGGTTCATTTGTTTATATTCCCAAAGGAATTCGTTGTCCTATGGAGCTTTCAACTTATTTTAGGATTAATGAACGCAATACAGGTCAGTTTGAACGAACATTAATTATTGCAGCTGAGGATTCCTATGTTTCTTATCTTGAAGGGTGCACAGCACCCCAACGTGATGAAAACCAACTCCATGCTGCTGTTGTTGAGCTTATTGCCCTTGAAAATGCAGAGATTAAATATTCTACAGTACAAAACTGGTATCCTGGCGATAAAGATGGAAAGGGTGGTATTTATAATTTTGTGACGAAGCGTGGAGATTGTCGAGGTGATAACTCTAAGATTTCATGGACACAAGTTGAGACCGGTTCTGCGATTACTTGGAAATATCCATCCTGCTTACTGCGTGGTGAGAACGCGCGTGGAGAGTTTTATTCTATTGCTGTTGCAAACGGTCATCAACAAATTGATTCCGGTACAAAAATGATTCATTTAGGAAAAAATACATCCAGTCGTATTATTTCCAAAGGTATTTCTGCTGGTTTTTCAAATAACACGTATCGAGGACAAGTCACGGCGCATCGAAAAGCACAAAATGCTCGTAACTTTACGCAATGTGATAGTTTATTAATCGGGAATGAATGTGGTGCGCATACAGTTCCTTATATTGAAGCAAAAAATGCAACAGCTCAGTTTGAACATGAAGCCACAACATCAAAAATTTCCGATGACCAACTTTTTTATGTTATGCAAAGAGGAATTCCCGAAGAAGAAGCTATCGCATTAATTGTAAATGGTTTTGTAAAAGAGATCATTCAAAAACTTCCCATGGAATTTGCTGTCGAAGCACAAAAGCTTATTAGTATTAGCCTTGAAGGTAGTGTTGGATAATTTTATTTAATGAGATAAATAGAAGACTTTATGTAAAAAGGCTGTAACGGTAGCACATAATGCTAAAAATGACCTCTATGGTAATTACAAAAGTAGATGGATGCTAAGGCGAAAGAACACAGCATTGGTATCTGAAAAAACAGCCAAAACAGGATTAAATGATGTTAGAGATCAAAAATTTGCACGCCCGTATTGCTGAAACCGATACAGAAATTATTCGTGGTTTAAACTTGACAGTCCAAGATGGAGAAGTTGCCGCTATCATGGGACAAAATGGAGCCGGAAAATCAACTTTATCTTATTTGCTTGCTGGTCGTGATGATTATGAAATAACAGAAGGAGATATTCTCTATAATGGACAATCACTTTTAGAAATGGATCCAGCAGAACGTGCTGCATATGGTGTTTTTCTTGCATTTCAATATCCAATGGAAATACCAGGGGTAGCAACAATGGAATTTTTAAAAGTTGCGATGAATTCTCAACGCAAAGCGCGAGGTGGCGAAGAACTTAAAATTCCTGAATTTATAAAATGTGTTAAAGAAGTTTCAGCCAAACTTGAAATAGATATGGATATGCTAAAGCGTCCATTAAATGTAGGTTTTTCAGGTGGGGAAAAAAAACGCGCTGAAATTTTACAAATGGCACTTCTTGAACCTAAACTTTGCATTTTAGATGAGACAGATTCTGGTTTAGATATTGATGCATTAAAAATTGTTGCAGATGGTGTTAATAAACTTCGGGATTCAAAACGTTCATTTTTGGTGATTACCCATTATCAACGGCTGCTTAATTATATTATTCCTGATACGGTACATGTTCTTTATAAAGGACGAATTATCAAAAGCGGAGACAAATCCTTGGCGCTTTATTTAGAGCAAAATGGTTATGCTGATCTTATCAAAGAAGCGGTTTGAGGTTATTAAATATGAATGCACAGCAAAACTTATTAGCGGTTGAAGAAGATATACTCAATAATTTCAATCAGTATGCAAACGACTTACCTGGTAATAAAGCCGTGCAGGAAATTCGCAAGAAAGCTATTGAACGATTTCAAACGACACGGCTTCCTTCCCGTAAAATCGAAAGTTGGCACTATACCAATCTGCGCACATTACTAAAGTCTGTTAGTAATTTTTCAAAAGTCCAAGACAATCAATCGGTTGAGGCATTACTTTCAGAAAGCGCTGTTTTTTCTATGAACAATGGAAAAACATCGACACAGTCCAAGGTAGACAATATTACAGTAAAACGCCTTTCAGAAGCATTAGAAGATAATTCTGTACAGATAAGTCAAAACATTTCTGATGAGGATTTTATTGGACAGTTAAATACAGCTTTTGTTACGGATGGTTGGCTTTTTCACATTCCTGAAAATACAAAGTTAAATATACCCATTGAACTACAAAATATACAAATGGGCGGACAATCTCATATTTTTTCTGATATAAAAGTTGATAAAAATAGTCAGGTTGTGTTTATTGAACATCAGGTTGGCAATGATAAAGATACCTTTGTCAGTTCAATATTTTCATTAAATATTGCTGCTGAGAGTGATGTTACGTGGATTCTTATTCGCAATCGTGATTTTAATTCTACACAGTTTGGTCAATTTCGTGCTATTCTTGATCAAGGAGCGAAATTATCACTTTATGTCATTAATATAGGGAGTCAACTAAATCGCCAGGAAGTCGATGTTAAGTTACAGGGAGAAGAATCTGATTTTCAATTACGCGTTATAAATTTATTATCAGGGCAAACACATAGTGATCTTACAATGACTGTTTGTCACCTTGACGAAAGATCAACCTCAACGGAAATTATACGCAATGTGGTTGCAGATAAGGCTGTAGGTGTTTTTCAAGGGATAATACGTGTTGCTCAAAAAGCGCAAAAAACAGATGCACGTATGGCCTGTAATAGCCTTATCCTTTCAGATAAGGCAGAATTTAATGCAAAACCTGAATTAGAGATTTTTGCTGATGATGTTGCATGCGGTCATGGTGCAACAGTTGCTAATATTAATCATGATTATCTTTTTTATCTCATGGCGCGCGGTATTCCATTTAAAACGGCTCGTGCACTTTTGATTAAAGGATTTATCTCTGAACTTATTGATGACATCAAGCAAGATCATATTCAAACTGTTTTAGAGAATATCATTGGTAAATGGCTTGAAAAAAATGTTTAAGGGAGGAGAAATGGAAAATAACGTACAAACATTGACTTATAATGTCGAAGAAATTCGGCGTGATTTTCCTATTTTGCACCATCAAGTTTATGGAAAGCGATTAGCATATCTTGATAGTGGTGCTTCTGCCCAAAAGCCACAATCAGTACTCAATGCAATGAATAATTATTATCACTATAGTTATGCTAATGTGCATAGAGGAATGTATTTTTTAGCCAATATGGCAACACAATCCTATGAAAATTCTCGTAAAACCGTTCGTGTTTTTCTAAATGCTCAAAAAGCAGAGGAAATTGTTTTTACCAAAAATGCAACGGAAGCTATTAATACTGTTGCTTATGGTTGGGCTATGCCCAAACTCAAAGAAGGTGATGAGATTGTTCTAACGATTATGGAACATCATTCAAATATTATTCCTTGGCATTTCCTCCGAGAACAAAAAGGTGTTAAACTTGTTTTTGTTCCTGTTGATGAGAATGGTGTTCTGCATATTGAAGATTTCCAAAAGGCTTTAAGCGAAAAAACACGGCTTGTTGCTATAACGCATATGTCCAATATATTAGGAACGGTGCCTCCTGTTAAAGAAATTATTAAGCGAGCACATCAAAATTCTATTCCTGTTCTTGTTGATGGCTCTCAAGGAGCAATACATTTAACTGTTGATGTGCAAGATCTCGATTGTGATTGGTATGTCTTTACAGGTCATAAGCTGTATGGTCCTACCGGTATTGGTGTTCTTTATGGGAAGGAACATAGATTAGAGGAAATGCGTCCTTTTCAAGGGGGGGGGGAAATGATCGAGGAAGTAACAACCGATAAGGTTCTTTATAATGCTCCTCCTTATCGTTTTGAAGCAGGTACTCCTCCTATTGTTGAAGCTATTGGATTGGCTGCGGCTATTGATTATATACAAGAGAAAGGTCGGAGTAAGATTCATGCTCATGAAATGTCCCTTTTAGCTTATGCGCATGAAAAACTTAAAACAGTTGATTCATTGCGTATTTATGGTCATTCTCCCAATAAAGGAGCTATTATATCATTTGCCATTGAAGGGATTCATGCTCATGATATCGCTATGTTTATTGATAGAAAAGGGATTGCGATACGTGCGGGAACCCATTGTGCACAGCCTTTATTACAGCGCTTTGGTCTAACATCTATTTGCCGCGCATCGTTAGCCATGTATAACACTCAAGAAGATATAGATCAATTGGTAGAAGCATTGCAAGAAACAAGGACATTTTTTAATGGCTGAATTAATTGAAGAGCGTCATTCTCCAGAATCTGTTGAAACTGTAAGTGAAAATAAAAAATCTTACATATCAGCAATTCCAGCAGATGAAATTGATCGTATGACGAATGATATTATTGCTGCTCTCAAAACAGTTTATGACCCAGAGATTCCTGCTGATATTTATGAGCTAGGACTGATTTATCGTATTGATATTGAAGATGATCGTTCAGTAAAAATTGAAATGACTCTTACAGCACCGGGATGCCCTGTTGCTGGTGAAATGCCGGGGTGGGTAGAAAATGCAGTCAGTGCAGTTGAAGGGGTTTCGTATGTTGAAGTCACTATGACTTTTGATCCACCATGGACACCTGATTGTATGTCAGAAGAAGCTCAAATTGCTGTCGGATGGTACTAAAAATATTGTTAAGAGACTCTAATTTAGCCATTCATGAATAAGCTGTTTACTTTTCACAAGCGTTTAAATTTAAGGACGATCGGCATGAGTTATAATAAACAAAAATTAGAACTTAACTGGATTGGAAAAGAGAAACGCCCAAAACTAGAGCCTCGTATCTTATTAGAAGATCTTGAAAAATCTTATCACGCTTCGCATCAAATATCATCTCAGGACATTTTTGATAATAAACTTATTTTTGGTGACAATTTGCTCGCACTCAAAGCACTTGAACAAGAATATATGGGGAAGGTAAAATGTATCTATATCGATCCGCCTTATAATACAGGCAATGCCTTTGAACATTATGAAGATGGTTTAGAGCATTCCATATGGCTCAGTCTTATGAGAGACAGGCTAGAATTGTTACATCGTTTACTGGCAGAAGATGGAAGTATCTGGATTTCCATTGATGATGATGAACAAGCCTATCTTAAAGTGATGATGGATGAAATTTTTGGTCGCCAAAATTTCATCAACAATATTATTTGGCAAAAGAAATATGCTCCACAAAATGATACAAAATGGCTTTCTGATAATCATGATTTTATAATAGTTTATGCTAAAGATAAAACGATTTGGCGCCCTCAATTGCTTCCTCGTTCAAGCGATATGGATGCGCGCTATAAAAATCCTGATAATGATCCGCGTGGGTTATGGCAATCAGATAATTTATCTGCGAAACGAGTAACACCTAAAGATATTTATGAAATCATCACACCTTCTGGACGCAAGGTGATGCCTCCTGCTGGAACGAGTTGGCGTGTTAGTAAAAAAAAATTTGCTGAGTTAGTAGAAGATAATCGTATTTGGTTTGGAACAGATAATAATGGAGTGCCACGTATTAAGCGTTTTTTATCAGAAGTAAAAAATGGTATGGTTTCGGTGACGATTTGGCCCTACACAGAAGTGGGACACAACCAAGATGCCAAAAGAGAAGTCAAAGTTTTTAATTCTGGTAGTGTCTTTACAACTCCTAAACCGGAACGTTTAATGGAACGCATCATTCAACTTGCCACTAATCCCGGTGATCTTGTTTTAGATTCTTTTGCTGGTTCTGGTACGACCGGTGCTGTTGCTCATAAAATGGGCCGCAAGTGGATTATGATTGAACTTGGTGAACATTGCCATACGCACATTATTCCTCGTTTAAAAAAAGTAATTGATGGAACTGATCAAGGGGGAATTTCTAAAAGTGTAAATTGGCAAGGTGGCGGTGGGTTTCGTTATTATCGCCTTGCACCTTCTCTGTTGCAAAAAGATCCATGGGGACAATGGATTATTCGTCGCGAATATAATGCTGCGATGCTTTCAGAAGCCATGTGTAAACATATGGGATTTACCTATGCACCGGATGAAAATCATTATTGGATGCAGGGATATTCAACGGAAACAGATTATATTTATGTCACAACGAGCGCCATGACCTATGAACAACTCCGTATCATGAGCGAAGAGGTGGGGTCTCATCGTACTTTGCTGATTTGTTGTACAGCCTTTGATACAAAAACAGCGTCATTTGAGAATCTTACACTCACAAAAATCCCCCGTGCAGTATTGGAAAAATGCGAATGGGGAAGGGATGATTACAGTTTAAACGTAGCCAATCTTGAACCAATGATTGTGGTAAAAGAAAGCGAAAAAGATAAAGACATTGCGCAACAAGAGTTAGATCTATTTGAATAATATATAAAAAGCGGAGTTTCCCATGAACACTGTTGCAAAAAGGATTTCAGCTCGCTTATCGTTGCGTGATCCTCAACGTGAATCATTAAATATTTTGGTGAAAATTTTAGAAAATATAGAACTTTCTAAAAATACAGATTTAATTGCAGAATTAGAAATGATAAAAAGTCTCTATCCTTCTGTACAAGATTTTGAACGAAGCTTTCCCTCTTTTTGTTTTGCCTTAGCAACGGGAGTTGGAAAAACGCGACTTATGGGAGCTTTTATTAGCTATCTTTATTTAACAGGTCGTAGCCGACATTTTTTTGTTTTAGCTCCAAACTTGACTATTTATGAAAAATTAAAACAGGATTTTAGTCCTCAAAGTCCGAAGTATGTTTTCAGTGGAATAAGTGAATTCATTGCAAATAGACCCATTATTATTACAGGTGAAGATTATGAAAGTGGTAAAGGTATTCGCGCTGATGAACACCACTTTCACGGACAAAAACGTTTGTTTGAAAATCGGGATACGGCCTTTATCAATATTTTTAATATTTCTAAAATTAATACAACGGATAATAAAAAAGGCGCACTAAAATCTAGTATTCCGCGAATTAAACGCTTACAAGAAACGATTGGTGAAAGTTATTTTGATTATCTCGCAAATCTTCCTGATTTAGTTTTGTTGATGGATGAAGCACATCGTTATCGAGCTTCTGCTGGTGCGGCAGCAATTAATGAGTTAAAACCTGTTTTAGGAATAGAGCTTACAGCGACACCGAAAACAATAGGTGCAAAACCTGTAGATTTTAAAAATGTTGTTTACAGTTATTCACTTGCAGAGGCTATGAGAGATGGTTTTGTAAAAGAGCCTGCTGTTGCTACACGTAAAGACTTTCAGCCTCAAAATTATACATCTGAACAATTAGAACATATTAAATTACAAGATGCAATTCATGCTCATGAAAACGTGAAAGCAGATTTAATTGCCTATGCCAAAGATTATAACAAAAAGTTTGTTAAGCCTTTTATTTTAGTTGTCGCTCAAGATACAAATCATGCACAGAAATTGCGTGATTTATTGGAATCAGATGATTTTTTTGCAGGAGCTTATAAGGGAAAAGTTATAGAGATTCATACAAAACAGTCAAATATAGAGGAAGATCAAAATATTCAAAAACTCATTGTGATTGAGAATCCTCATGAGCCAACAGAAATTGTTATTCACGTTAATAAATTAAAGGAAGGATGGGATGTTAGCAATCTTTATACTATTGTACCGTTGCGTGCATCGGCTTCAGAAATTTTAACAGAACAAACAATTGGGCGTGGATTACGTTTGCCTTATGGGCATAGAACAGGCATAGAATCTATTGATCGTTTAACAATCATTGCGCATGATCGTTTTCAAGATATTATTGATCGTGCGAACGATCCAAATTCAATTATAAAAAAGCATATTGAGATTGGAACAGGGGGTGATATATCCTCTGAAAAGTCGGATATAGTGACAGTTCCAAGTCGAGCAGAAGCTTTATTTATAAAAACGATAGTAACACGTCATTCCGATATAAATGGAACATCTGATTTACACGGTGTTATGTTATGTAATACGGATTCACCCACATTAACGTCTGAAGAACAAGAAATTGCTGCTATTGCGTGGGATATTATTAAAGAGAATGATAATTTACCGAGTTCTCAAATGCTTTGTTCTGCATCGATACAAGAAAAAATTAGCAATAAAATCATGAACATTACGCATTCATCACAAAAGTCTCTTGTGTCAAAAGTGGTTACAAATCTGACAAAACAATTACCAGAACTGATCATAGATATTCCCAATATTGTACTCATACCTTCGCGTGAGGTTACTTATGGTTTTTCTGATTTTGATTTGGAAAATCTAGAAAGTTTAAATTTGCAACCTGTTAGTAAAGAACTTTTAATTCGAGAATTGCGTACCCATAAAAGCATTTTTCTCACTTCTAAGGATAAATATATTAAAGAGCCTCATCTTGAAAATTACATCATTCGTGGTTTAATTGATAATGATTTTATCGATTATGAGAGCCATACGCCATTATTACGAAAATTGGCTTGTCAGATGGTAGAGCATTTCCGATCTTATTTACCCAATGATGTAGCTGTTGAGAACGTATTAATTCACTATCAGCATAAGATTAATACTTTTATTGTTGCGCAATTAAGAGAACATCAATGGGAAACACAAAAAGATTATGAGATTAAAGTTACACGAGGTTTTACAACTTTAACACCTATCCATTATGTTTTACCGCAAGGAACATCTCCTCTTGATTTTCGTAATATTCCTACCATTAAAAGCGATATTAAAAAACTTGTATTCAGCGGCTTTAGAAAATGCTGTTATCCTTTGCAAAAGTTTGATTCAGTAGAAGGGGAATTACGATTTGCTCAAATATTAGAGGATGATGCACAAGTATTGAAATGGATGAAACCCGCTCGAGGTTTTTTCAAGTTAGAATATGATAAAGGATCAGCCTATGAACCTGATTTTGTTGTAGAAACGAAGGATGCTAAATATCTTTGTGAGCCTAAAAAAGCCTCTGAAATGAAAAATCCTATTGTTTTAAAAAAGAGAGAAGCTGCAGTTCAATGGTGTTGTCATGCAACGCGCTATGCGGCGGTTTATGGCGGTAAAAAATGGTATTATGTTCTTATTCCCCATGATGCTATTAAAGCAAATAGTAGTTTTGAAGGTTTGTGTGCAGAGTTTACCATTTCAGAATCTATACTTGAGAGCTCTTAACTTTTTGCTTAAAAAAACACATAAGTTTTTTAACTGGCCTGTGAGAAACAATCAAATGTTTGAATATTATTTTTAATTTTGTTCCCTGTTGCACCATTAATTTAAGAATATGAGCTAATTCTTAAATCAAAAAATTATTATTTTTTCTAACGACATTAAAATAAAAGGAAAAATGTATAGAAAAGTTACACAAGATTATACTTTTTTATAGGGATTTGTAGCACATTTCCAATTTTTTATAAAAGTACAATCTTACTTTCCTTATGTGAAAAGTTCTTTGAGTTTATAGTCACAACTTCAAAAAAATATTTTAATTTTATTGGGTAATTTTATAAATATGCTTTTTTTAAAAAACTTAAATAGTTTATTGTTCTTTCATTTAAAAATCATGAATATAATGAAATATCCAGAGGATGAAAGGGGGGATTTTTTCATATGACTTTGAATTTAACAAACACTGTTTTTAATTTTTTAAAGAAAAACCCGACAAAAAAATTTACAGCTCGAGAAATTGCTCAATGGATATTTGAAAATTACCCAGAAAAATGTTGTCAAAAACAAAAGCATTCAACGGCAATAATTACTCCCCTTAATAGTGATGCAGCTCTTATTCAGCAAATTGTTGCTGAAATAGGATTGCAGCGCCCTCAATTACAAAAGCGTTATCCAGAAATTAAAACCACTGAAGGGCGACCGCGACAGTATTATTTTACAAAACAAACAGATAGTGCTGAAATTGATGCAGTAGAAGACAATGTAAATAGTAGGGTAGAAGATGGCTCTGTTAAAGAGCATGATCTTTATCCATTATTATCTAAATTTTTATGGTCAGAGCTTGCTGTTTACAGCAAACGCATTAATGAGAAATGTTCTCGTAATAAATATGGAGCGGGTGGAAATAAATGGCTTTATCCAGATCTCGTAGGGGTGCAAGATTTAAGCAAGGAAGGAATCGTGAAATTATAAAGACTGTGTTTTGCAATATTTTGATAAAAAGACAAAGCTTTGGTCTTTTGAAGTAAAAATTCTCATCAATCGTTCCAATTTACGAAAAGCATTTTTTCAAACAGTAAGCAATTCTTCATGGGCTAATTTGAGTTATTTAGTCGCTAGTGAAATTTGAAGGTGTTGATACATAAAGAGCTCCGGATGCTTTCAAGTTCGCATGGAATTGGATTTATAAGGCTTGATAAGGAAAACTCTTCTGAGAGTGAGATCATAATTCCAGCTAAAGAACGTAGTGATATTGATTGGGATATTGCTAATAGATTAGTGGAGGAAAACAAAGATTTTCTTGATTATATTTAAGCTCATTCGTCAATTTTATCAAACTGGCGAGATGCGTCCATTGGATTGGGATCATATGTGCCCATGAGGGGTCTTTTTTTAAAGACTCTATTGTTTAAAAGCCCTTTCTCAGAGTGATAAAAATTTACTCTCACTGTTTTATTTGATGATTATATTTAGTTAATATATTGATTTATAATGATAATTAGTCTTTTTACTTAATGAGAAGTTTGAATATCGTAGCATTAAATCATTTTGAATTAAACCATCTTATATTGATGTTGAATCAATCAAAATTATTTGTGTGCACTCTCACGAGAGGAGGGAGAAGGGGAGCATGAAAATTCCCTGTTTGGGGCTTTTTATTTTGTGCGAGAGATGTTATCCTATTAGATACTAGATTTAATGGTTATAGTTTATTACACATTTTGTATTATAGAGAGTAAATTTAAACTTTGTTGTTTCTTGTTTAACATTAATCATTGAAAATATCGCTTCCTTACATTGAAGTTTTTTACAAAGAATTTATTCTACTATTTCCTCATTTTCGACTGCTGTTCGTTCTGATTATTGTTAGTTCTTTGTTAAAATATTCAAAAAAAACATCAATTCTATAAAATGTTCACATAGTTTATTTAATTTCTTGAAATAGATTTTAAAAATAAATTTCTATCATATCTTGTGATCAAGGGAGTGTATATTGTCATAGTTTACCACAATATTCTATTTATTATTCAATAATACCGCACGCCAAACGTGCCCCCCCTCCGCCAAGCGGTAATGGTTTATCTGATTGATTATCAGCTCCTAAATGAATGACTAAAGAGCGCCCTTTAATTTCAGAGATTTTTTTTAATCGTGGAGCAAGAACGCTCATTATGGCATATCCCTGCTTATCAACATAAAGTGCTGGTAAATCACCAAGATGACCATTGACATTATAAGGTCCTAAATGTTTTCCGGTATGTTCCGGATCATAATGTCCACCTGCGCTTCCACCAATTATGCCATCTTTTGTATCACATGAAGGATTTACATGTACATGAAAACCATGCATCCCTTCTGATAAATTAGATAAATTAGGGATGAAAATCAAACCGTATGTGGTTTCTTCAATTTTAATGCTACCAATAGCCTTTTTGAAATTGTTGTCTTCTAATTTATAAATATTTACTTGTGTTGATAGTGCTAATGCAGAATTTTTATGAATTAAAAATGCCATAAAAAATAATAATGATAATAATATTTTTTTCATAAAATACCTTTATACTTATCTTTAAATATATTATTATATATAATTAATAATATATTTATATAATATGTCTTAAATTAAACTTTAAGAAAAATAATTTAAATAGAAATATTAGTTTTTAGAAAGAGCAAATAATTTAAAGTATGTTTATATATATTTCTGAACATAATTTTCATTTTTTGATCTATAAAAAATATAGCTTCCATAGACTGATAATTATATCTCGCTTACATTTCTTCAAGAGATGCTTTAAAAAGCTACTTTTTTGATGTTTAATAAAGAATTAAGTAAATAGTTTTAATAAGTTAGATGTTATTTCATTTATACTATGATAATCGCTTCATCAAAAAAGAACATATAATTTGTTGATGATTTAAATGTTTTCATAGAAAAAATGACGAGAATTTCTATTCATTATGAAATTTATAAGAGAAAGAATTATTATGATTCATATAAATTTCCCATAAAATACAGCATATACCGACACTCCCTCCCATTCCTGATCCTATCAGTGCTCCTATTATTATTCCGGTAGAAAGGGCTACTCCTATCCCCATTGCGATAACTGGACCAAATCCTGGAAGAGCAATATAACCATAAGCTGCAAGAGTTGCCGCGATAGCTCCTGATATGCTCCCATTTAAACCGCCAATGAAAGCAAATTCTTTAATAGAATGGCAACACTTTTTTAAATTTTTTTTCTTACAGTTATAAAAAGAAATGTTGCTGTAAATTTTAAAATCAATCATATTTTTCTCCTTCATTTTGAATGCTAACTGTTCCTGAATAGTCAAGGGATACGAAAAAATGGGACTTTTTTAATTTTACTAAAGCACGCCAAATGCCATTGTCATCTAAACGCAATCGTTTAATATTCTCAAAACCATTTTGCATAAGACAATTTTTAACTTGTGAAGCAGTAAATGAGTTCTGACCTATTTTAGTGACATTTTGAGTAGAGCTATAGGTAAAAGTTTGACAATAAGGAAGGTGAAAAACTTCACTTATTGAAGTACTGATTATCAGCGAGACACATACAATCATTATAAAAAAAGTACTTAATTTCAAAAATTTATTGAGTGTCATCTTGTTACCATTTGTTAAAACAACACTTCATTAACCTCTGTGTTACCAACAGGTTCCCAAGATGATTTTATTTTTAATATTATACTTAATAATAAAAATCTTTTAAAATCTATTGATTAAATAAAACTGTTTTTTATTATTTGATTTATAGTAAAAAATTTAACAGATGTGATTGGCAAGATATCTTTACAATTTAAGCTTGAATCTATAATTCATTTTTATCTTATCTCATATCAATATACTAAATATATATAATAGTTTTTAATAAAAAATGATTTATAGTAATATTAATTATAGATATTCTTATTATAAATAACAAAATATTCTTAACATCAGTAATAGATATGATTCAATATGCAATATAAAACCATAGAACTGATTATACCGTTTATTTTTCTCATTGATAACACATAGATTTATAATGGTTCCTCATTGTTTTATATATTAAATAAGCATCCAAAATATCGTATAATTCTTTTATTTCAAATCTGTTTATTTTAAATTAATTAAAATCATTCGTACATCATAAAAGGAGCTGGTGTATGATAAAAGGAATAAATAATGCCTCTTAGAAAGACTCCCCAATATAAGGGGTGTCTAAATATTAAAGGATGATAAATATAATAATGGCGCCAGCTTGTTTCTTCATAAGCGTAAAAATGATAGTGCTTAATAGCTTTCCGTTTATACCACTAACAGAATGTTATTGTGAAACGGGTTTAGGTTCCAGATCTTACTTTAAAACAAGCACATAAATTAATAGAATGAACAGTCTAGTATAATTTTTTACAAAAAATGTTAAAGATACTCTGAATTATATTAATTATTAAAAAACTAAACAATTCCTTTTTGTTATGCATAAGATCAAATTCTAAAACATTCTTAAATATTTATATCAGAAAATGTATGGTAGAGTATTGTATTTTTACTGAATAAATTTACTTTCAAAACGCATTATTCAAAATAATTATTTCTTTGCTTATTGATAACTTATACACTTATTATTATTTACTTTACGTTATTGTCCATTATTGCTTAGTAGAGTTGTTTAGATGATTTTGTTGGAAATATTTGCATAATTTCCTTGAATCCATAACCGGGATACATTCCTTCGCGCATAAATAAATTACGTAATGGCGGGAAACTATGTAACAAACCAAGCCCAATGCTTCGTATGATATGAACAGGCAACATATGAGAAAGTAGAGCAGAGTTCAGTGTATGAACAGCTCCACTTCGGATTAATATATCTGGTTTGCGGCATTTGTTATAATGTGCAACAATCATTTCAGAGTTAGAATTGGATATTTTATTGGGTAAAATATCAATTAAAGTTTGGACATCACGGAATCCTAAATTCAATCCCTGTGCTCCAATAGGGGGAAAAACATGAGCGGCTTCACCGACTAAAATTGTTCGGTTAGCAGCAAAATGATGAGAAAGAAGTCCGAAAAGCGGCCATGCTTGAATTGATGTTTCTAAGCTTAGCTTTCCAAGCATTGATTGCATTTTATTTTCAATCATTTTTGCAATTTTTTTTGGTTCTATATTCAATAATTCTTCAGCACGGGAAGGATGAACAACCCATACAAGACTAGATCTTCGTCCTGGTAGTGGAACCTGTGTAAATGGACCGTGTTCTGTATGAAATTCAGTTGATGTATTTTGATGAGAAAACTCATGAGAAAAGTTGAGAACAAGTGCTTTTTGTGGATAATTCCACTGTTTGACACTTATTCCTGCTGCGGCACGTGTAAGAGAGTGACGTCCATCAGCTGCAACAACAAGTGGTGCTTGAATGACTCTACAATCAGCAAGAGTAATACATACATGGTTTTTTGTATGATGAACAGATTTGGCTGCAGAAACAAATCTTGTAATATTAGGCGTATGTGTAACAGCATCGACTAAAGCACTGTTTAATTTTACGTTAGGTATATTATAGCCAAAAGCTTTTTCACCAATTTCAGCAGAAGAAAAATATACCGTAGGAGCATGCACAATTCTAGAAGTTACATCTATAATTCTCATGGACGATAAAGCAGCTGCATGTTTTTGAAGATTATCCCAAATATTGAGTTTTTGAAGCATGCGTATTGCAGGCATCATAAGAGCAGTTGTTCGTAACTCATCTGTATGAGCAGGGGGCCCAACAAGAAAAACAGAAAGCCCCTCATGTGCAAGATTCAGCGCAGCTAACATTCCGACAGGACCTGCACCAATAACAGCAATATCTTTATGCTCGTTCTTTTCAAAGATCACAACTGTTTGAACCTTTCTCCATTGATAAAATATTTTAATATTTCCAAATGATCACTCTCTTTTTATTATATGAAGCTCTTCTATTATTATAGTATGTAATAAATTATGCGATATAAAAAAGTAACCTTTTTATGATTTTTTATGCCGGATCATATCATCGGTAAAAAATGGCGTATTAATAGATGGATGAAGACTTTAAAAATGAGGATAAGAAAACCTTGAAACGTAAACTAACAAAGAAAATCAAAACAAATGCTAAATTATTACGCCATAAAAAAGTAACAATGCCACAAGCAAAGGCCTTTTCCGTTCATTTACTAACAGCTTCGGGATCATTTTTAGCGTTTCTTTCTCTTATATCAGCCTCTCAAAAAGAATGGACAGCTATGTTCTGTTGGCTTGGGCTTGCCCTTCTCGTTGATGGTATAGATGGACCAATTGCACGCAAACTTGATGTTAAATACGTTCTTCCAACATGGTCTGGAGAGCTGTTAGATAATATTATTGATTACGTGACTTATGTCTTAATTCCTGCCTTTGCACTCTATCAAAGTGGTTTCATGGGGGTAGGGTTATCATTTTCATTGAGTGCAATTATTGTTATTTCATCTGCTATTTATTATGCAGATACTAGTATGAAAACCAAAGAAAACTTTTTTAAAGGATTTCCTGTTGTTTGGAATATGATGGTTTTTACGCTTTTTGTCGTCAGACCAGGAGAGTGGATTACTTTTATCATTATTGTTTTATCGGCGATTATATCTTTTTTACCAATTTATTTTATCCATCCAGTAAGAGTTCTTCGTTTACGTAGAGTTAATTTTCCCATTTTTCTCTTATGGTGTGTTTTTGGTGTTTCTGCCTTCTTTTATCAACTAGAAGCTCCAGATTGGGTTAAAATAGGAATCTCGGTAACAGGAATTTATATATATTGTATTGGCGCAATCATGCAAATATTTCCTCAACTTGGGGCAAAAAATATTAAAAAACAATAAAATAGTTGTTTTTAAAAGGGTGTAAGATGCAAATTGACTTTGGAGCAGGTGATGATATTTCTTTTACGAAAGAAGGATGTGCTGGTATTATAAAGCTCACGCGTCCTTCAGCATTAAACGCTCTTAATCAACGAATGGTTTCAGCTTTAAAAAAAGCTCTCAGAACATGGGAAACAGATGATAATGTTTCTTGTGTCTTAATTGAAGGGGAGGGACGTGCTTTTTGTGCTGGTGGAGATGTTGTAGAAATCTATCATATGGGGAAAAGTGCCTCTGCTTGTCAATACTTTAGGGAGGAATATAGCTTGAATGCTTATATCAAACATTTTTCAAAGCCCTACATTTCTTTCTTAAACGGTATTTGGATGGGAGGAGGGGTAGGTATTTCTCTCTATGGTTCGCATCGAATTGTTACAGAAAATACAGTTTTTGCTATGCCAGAAGGTGCGATTGGCTTTTTCCCAGATGTAGGTGCAAGTTTTTTCTTACCATCTCTTCCCAATCATTTTGGCATCTATCTTGCATTAACGGGCGCACGCATAAAGTGGGGAGATTGTTTAAATTTAGGATTAGCAACACATGCCGTTCCTGAAATTGAATTCGATATGATTAGAAAAGCTGTTATTGAGCAAGGAGACCCCACTTTAGCTTTAAACGAGCAAGCAATTACAAAAGACTATGAAACGAGTCATGAAATACGTTATATTATTAACAGTTGTTTTAGTGCCCACAGCTTAGAAGAATGTCTTGAGTTGCTACATAAAAAAAGCAATGAAGATGTTTTATTTGCTAAAGAATGTTATGATATTTTGCAGTCACGTTCTCCGACAAGTTTAAAAGTTATCTGGAAACAAATGAAACAAAATTCATCTCAAACGTTGGAAAATTGTATGAAAATTGAAAACCGCATAGCGCATCATATGATTCATTCACATGATTTTTATGAAGGTATACGTGCTATGTTAATCGATAAAGATAAAAGACCTCAATGGCTGCCAGATAAGCTTTCAAATGTGACAGATGAAATGGTAGATTCTTACTTCCAACCTGTTGAACAAGAGTTATTATTGTGAAAAATAATTCACACAAACAGATTTCAAAAATCAATTTAATCTATAACTGTTACTTACGGTTTTTGGCACTTATTTGCTTAGTCCTAGGTATTTTTTATTGGATACGCCTTGTGGGGGTCTTTCCAGGTATTTTATGGCGTTTTGACCTTATGCCTTGGCAGTGGCAATTTGCATCAGCTATATTGGCTATTCTCTATCCTATTGCTTTAATTGGTCTTTGGATGTATTCACTATGGGGCATTCTTTTATGGTGTGTTGCCGCATTGATTG
Organism: Bartonella sp. TT121SHDZB; assembly: GCF_042193415.1. NCBI lineage: Bacteria > Pseudomonadati > Pseudomonadota > Alphaproteobacteria > Hyphomicrobiales > Bartonellaceae > Bartonella > Bartonella sp. TT121SHDZB. The sequence continues at coordinate 61,140 of NZ_JBHILR010000003.1, forward strand.
AAACAATAGCAATATATTATTCCGATTTTATTTATCAGTCTTTTGTACCATTATTTCATGGAATATTATTTTTAGCTTTTATTATCTTACAAATTATGATGATTTTTTTTAAAAGAGTAAAAAATAAAAAACCATTATGATTAAAATTTTTGAAAAAGATTTTTCAATCTTAAAAAGTCATCAAAAAGTTTTTTAAGTAATAAGTAAAAGATATTCACTTCAATTGCCAAACTTCTACTCTTTCTAAAAAGTTCCATAATATATATTATGCGATAATATGATGCAGAAGATAAATCCTTTATCCAAAAGAAAACCCTACTTTAAAACATCATCATAATATTTATATGATACAATTTGCTTTTAAAATAAAATTTGGTCTTTAAGGAATATTCCTTAAAGACCAAAAATAGTGATAACGAAATTACGTATAATAAAATAAGGAAAATTATTGCATAATTTTACAACGTTTCATACGTGCAAGATCACTCAAAACAGCATTACGATTGTTTAAAGCCGAAATTTCATTACTTTCACTGGATTTAGTATCCATAAAAAACAAAGCAGGTACAAATACAACACTTGCCGCTGCTAAAGCCACGTTTTTATTTCTTGCTTTAGAACGCTCTGCAATTGTATCATTAATCTGACGTTTATTAGCAAAAAACTCCCGTTGAATATCGGTGCAACTCATTGATCCATCATGTAATGTTGTCGTTGCAATATTTTTTTCTAAACGCCCCCCACATGCTGTCAAGGAAATCGCTAAAACAACAATACATACACCCCGCTTAAAATTCTTATACATAAAAACCTCATTTTAAACATAAAAAAAGTAATATTTATGTCAAAAATAAAACAAAATAAAGGCGAATTTTAAAAAGGCTTTATTTAACACAAAATATTGCGTTAATGGATTTATGCGTTTGTTTCAAAAGTAAGACCTTGATATGCAGGTTTTACATAGGATGGGACGTAATTTACGACCGCATTGTAATCCAGCGATCTATCCATATGTGTGAGTATCGCTTGTTTTGGCTTTAAATATTCTATCCATTGTAATGCTTGATCAACAGAAAAATGACTCGGATGAGGTTTAAATTGAAGAGCTTCAATGATAAGAACATCTAAATCCATTAGTTTGGATAATGTTTGTTCAGGAAATTCACTAACATCTGTACAATAGGCAACATTCCCAATCCGAAAACCTAAGGAATGAATGTTTCCGTGGTGTTGTAAATGTGTATTGATGCTTATTGCTCCACCCTGCCCTTGAATAATAAATTGGCTATCTTCATTGATAAGATGCTCTTTTAAAATGGGAGAATAAGATGAATCTTTTGGTGTTTGAAAACAATATCCGAAAGCGTTTTTGAGATGTTCTAGTGTAAATCTGTCGGCATAGATATCTATTAAACATTTTTGTGCAAGTGCATAGCTGCGTAAATCATCAATACCGTGGATATGGTCAGCATGAGAATGCGTGTAAAGAGCAGCATCAAGATGGTTCACATGCGCATCGATCATTTGTGAGCGAAAATCTGGACCCGTATCAATAACGATCGTTGTTTTGTCTCCTGATGGTTTAATACGTTCAACTAATAAAGAACTTCTGTAGCGTTTATTTTTAGGGTTATTCGGATCACATGTTCCCCAATCACCATTGGGGCGGGGCACTCCTGGAGAGGGACCACAGCCTAATATTGTAAATCGGTACTGATCACACATATCTTTTGCCTTATTTCATTTTACTAAATAAACGAAAAGCGTTACGGGTTGTTATTTGGGCTGTTTCTTCAATACTTAAGCCAATTATTTCAGCCAAAACAGCTGCCGTATAGCATACAAAAGATGGTTCATTTGTTTTGCCCCGATGGGGACTAGGTGCTAAGAATGGAGCATCTGTTTCCACTAACAAATGCTCATGGGGTACAATTTTTGCTATTTCACGGATTTCAAGTGCGTTTTTAAAAGTAAGAATACCTGAAAAAGAAATATAACCACCAAGTTCAATTCCTGCACGAGCAAGTTGCATTCCAGACGAATAACAATGAAGGATAAAGGGAAAAGCTCCTTCTTTTATCTGTTCACGTAATATTTTCTCCATATCATCATCTGCATTGCGTGAATGGATAACAAGAGGAATCTGTGTTTCTCGAGCAGCAATGATATGTTCTTGAAAAATTTTCTTTTGCTCTTCTGGTGTAGAATAATCATAATGATAATCAAGTCCCCCCTCCCCAAATGCAACAATTTTAGGGTGACTCGAAAGCTGTATAAGCTCTTTGGCTGTAATATTTTGCTCTTCATGCGCATGATTGGGGTGTGTACCAACAGAACAAAAGACTTGATCATAATTTTGCGCAATGGCTAACAGCTTATCTAATTTATGAACATGGGTTGAAATTGTTATCATACGTTTAACGTCAGCATCTAAAGCTCGCTGGATAACATTATCTAAATCCTGTGAAAAATCTTCAAAATCAAGATGACAATGCGTATCAATCAACATGATGAGTATCTTCTTTCTTCAAGATATAACGAGGAAAAATCGGTTCTGGTGGTGGAAGATCAAGTCCTTCTTGAATTTTTGAATGGCTTATATGATACAACAACCGATCATCTTCAGCAATCGCAAGGCTATCAAGAAGTTTTGCTGCTGATTGGGGTATGAAAGGCAAAAGCATTATTCCTATTCGCCGCAAGATTTCTACAGTTATATAAAGAACTGTAGAAAATCGCTCTGGATCATTCTTACGTAAACTCCAAGGTTGTTCATTGGCAAAATAGCGATTGGCATCTGCTACAATTGAAAAAATAGCTGAAAGTGCTAAATGCATACTATAAGAAGACATTGCTTGATGTATAGTTTCAAGCACTTGAAGAGATTGTTCTAAAAGCTGTTTATCTTGAACTAAAAATGAAGCTGGTAGCGGAACTTTTGCATCACAATTTTTGGCAATCATAGATAAAGAGCGCTGTGCTAAATTACCAAGATCATTAGCAAGATCAGCATTAATACGGTTCACAAGACTTTCATGGCTATAACTACCATCTTGTCCAAATGGTACTTCACGGAGAAGAAAATAACGGACCTGATCAAGACCATAATGATCAACCATTTCAAAAGGATCAACGACATTTCCAACAGATTTTGACATTTTTGCACCACGATTAAGTAAAAAACCATGGGCAAAAATATTCTGAGGCAAGTCAATCCCAGCAGACATTAAAAATGCCGGCCAATAGACTGCATGAAAACGAATAATATCCTTACCAATAATATGCGTATTAGCAGGCCAAAAATCACGTTTTGTTGAATTTTCATTGAAAAAACCAATTGCTGATAAATAATTCGTAAGCGCATCAACCCAGACATACATTACGTGCTTTGGATTATCGGGAACAGCAATGCCCCAATTAAAACTTGTGCGTGAAATAGAGATATCTTTTAATCCCGATTTGATAAAACTTATAATTTCATTACGCCGCTCAAGTGGCAAAATAAAATCAGGATATTTTTCATAATATTCAAGAAGAGCCTTTTCATAACGAGAAAGTCTAAAAAAATAACTTTCTTCTTCATTCCATTCAACTGGAGAGCCTAATTCCTTCTCGCGACGGATGTTGTCTGCTCCAACTTCTGTATCTTTCTCTTCATAATACGCTTCTTGGCGAACCGAATACCAACCCGTATAACGGTCGAGATAAATATCGCCATTTGTCTCCATCTTTTTCCAAATTTCTTGACAAGCTTGATAATGGCGCTCTTCTGTCGTACGGATAAAATCATCGTTAGAACAATTTAATACTGCAAGCATTTTTTGAAACACAGCACTATTACGATCTGCAAGTTGCTGAGGTGTCATGCCCAATGCTGCTGCCGTTTGTTGCATCTTTAGACCATGTTCATCTGTACCAGAAAGAAAAAATACATTTTTTCCGTTTAATCGTTGAAAGCGGGCTAAAACATCACTTGCAATGGCACTATAGGCATGCCCAATATGTGGAGCACCATTAGGATAAAAAATAGGAGTTGTTATGTAATATGTGTCATGCATGTCATACTCATTGTAAAACGCCATAAATAAAAGATACAATGACATAACGTCTGTTCATCACATTGTCACGGAAAAACTAATCCTCGTGAATGATCTTATGAACTCTAAAAAGCACGTTAATCACAAACTGCTTCTTATCGAGATTAAACACTTGCACTTCCTCTATTTCTTGATGAATCTCTTGCCACTTTTGCGCATATTTTTTTGAGAGAAATAAATCTCCTTTTTCAATGAGCATGATAGCTTTTTTTTGAATTTTATCAAGAATTTCATTACAAAATTGTTGAAATTGGAATATGGAAGAAGCAGATGAAAATGTTTGTGCAAGAGTGTGTACAATCGTTGCATCACAAACAGGTTTTTCTAAGAGAGCATCTATCGTTTTAATAATTTCAAGACCGCCGTGGCAAATAAGTAAAGCAGCTTTTCGAGGACTGCCTTTGGATTTTTTAATAATCGTTTTCATAGTTTTCTCATCAGGTAAATCCTGATGGGCGAAAATATGTGTAATGACTTTTTTCATTTCATCGTTATTCAATGGACGAAAAGAAATTTTTTGACATCGTGAATGGATTGTTGGAAGCAATTTTCCTGAAGAGTGCGCGATAATAATAAATAACGTTTTTGTAGGGGGTTCTTCAAGTATTTTGAGAATTGCATTTGCTGCATTTCTATTCATATCATCTGCAGAATCAATAATAACAATACGCCATCCATTGTCTTGCGATGTTCGGCTTAAAAAATGCATAATATCACGGATATCATCAACGAGTATTCCTGTTTTAAACTTTTGCGTTTTTACATCAAATCGACGTGAAATATACAAAAGACCAGGGTGACTTCCTTGTGTAATTTGGCGCCATGAGGTAGAATAAGGATCGGGTTTCAAGAAAGAACTCTGTTGAAAACTTAAAATATTCCAAGCAAGATGAAAGGCTAATGTAGCCTTTCCAATCCCATATTCTCCTTCAAATAATAATGCATGATGCAAACGCTTTTCTTTAAGCATTTGTGTCAAAAAATGACGAATATCCTCATGACCAAAGATAACATTGTTCTGGGATGGTGATAAAATTGTATCAATATCATCATATTGGTGTAAGATATTTACGTTACTCATGAAAGCTGATCCAACAATACCTGATGACAAATATTTTTTATTTGATGAGCAATAGCTTCCACTGAGCCAGTGGCATCAATGATTCGAAATCTATGGGGTTCTTGTTTGGCCAGTTGAAGAAAAGCTTGACGCCTTTGTTCTTGAATTTCCAACTGATCTTTTTCAAAATAATCAATTTCTTCTGTTTTTTTTCTTCGCAAATTTGCACGCTTCATACCCCATATTGCTGGCATATCTAATAAAAATGTTAAATGAGGCATGATATCATTGAGCGCAACATACTCTAAAACAGAAAGAACAGAAGAACTGACTCTATTATTGAGTCCTTGATAAACGCGTGTAGAATCAATAAAGCGGTCACATAAAACGATTTTACCTTTTTGCAAAGAAGGTGCGATAACTTCATGAAAATGGTCAGCGCGTGCCGCTGTAAACAAAACAGCTTCAATCAATGGTCCATACTGTTGTATCTTCCCTGACAATAAAATATGTCGGATTGCTTCTGCTCCTGCCGTTCCTCCTGGTTCTCGTGTTGTAACAACATCATAACCTTTGTGAGAGAGATACTCAGCAAGCAAAGAAATCTGTACTGTTTTTCCTACTCCCTCCCCTCCTTCGAATGTAATAAAATAACCTGACACGTATGACCTTAACCTTATTAGCGCGTAACTATAAATATTTCCGTAACCATCCAATTGTTATTTCATAGAATGCATTTTTTACTTTTGCAAAGAAGCTTCCTTCCTGAACATTCATTCCGGCAAAAACTGGTTTTTCCAGAAGAACCTTTTTATCTTCTAAAATTTGAATAACGCCAACTGATTGCCCAGAAATGATGGGGGCTTTCAATGGACCATGATATTTAATTTTTGCTTTAACATTTACTTTTTTTTCATTTGAAAGCATAAAACTTATTGGTGTTTTAACAATGAGTGGAACAAAATTTTGCTTACCACCATAAACAGAAGCACGACCAACCGTTTCTTCTTTTGTGAAAATCGTTTTAAGATCAAATGCCGTCATTCCCCATTGAAGAATGCGTTCTATTTCTTTTGTATATTTTTTTCCATCTTGCAAACCATTAATTGCTAAAAAAAGACGTCGATGATTTTTAGAAATGGTAGCAACCATTGAAAAACCTTCTTTTTTACTGTAGCCAAAACCAAATCCTTCTACACCAATTTCCTTAGAAATAAGAGGGTTTTTGTTACGTTGAAAAATATTATTCCACGTAAAATGAGGTTCACGATAAAGTGCATAATAATCTGGATATTCCTGAGTAATGTAACGTGCTAATATAATCATATCATGCACTGTTACAAATTGCCCCTCTTCGGGAAGCCCTGTTGCATTAACAAAATGACTCTGAGATAGTCCAATCATTTTAGCGCGCTGATTCATCAACTTTGCGAAATGAGCTTCATCTCCTGATATGCCTTCAGCAAGAATAATAGCAGCATCATTTCCATTGACAATAATTAAACCACGCAACAGATCAGAAACACTGATTTCTGTTTTTATCTTTGCAAACATAGTGGTTGTACCAGAAGGTGCTCCACCCTTGCGCCAAGCATTTTCACTGACCTTAAATTTCTGCGTACTTTTTAATAATCCTTTTTTTAATTGATAAAATACAACTTCTGCTGTCATCAATTTTACTAATGAAGCAGGAAAAAAAGGAATAGCACTTTGTTTTTCATAGAGTACTGTCTCTGTATCATCATCGAGTAATAACAATTGGGATGCGGGAGTTTGAAAATCTTGTGCTCTCCCCCACGTATCAAATGCCAATACTCCCCATAATATCAATAAGATCCTTAATGTTGTATACATAGCCGCTCCTCCCATCTAAAGATCAGCTTAAAAAAACTATTATATAGGAAAAAACTTTTTGATTTCTGAAAATTGAGGAATTATTTACAACTCATAAAAAGATTTTATTTTCATTTAGCGTTAGAAAAAATAATATGACACGTTTTTTATCTTCCTTGTAGGTTCAGTTTAACATTTTAAAGTACGAAAGACAAAAGATTTTCTCCTATTTTTATTGATAGTATTTTGATTTGTTATGATAAATTATCATTTTAAAATTGAAGCTAACTCAAAATACTGTAAGATTCTCTCATCTCCTCCTCTCATATTGAATTCATTAAAAATCGCTTGCTTACGCGTCATAAGAAAGGTTGGTATATGGGTAAAAATTATTAAAGAAGAGAGTAAAATATTTCTTATAAACCTCTCAAGTGTTAAGGATTATCGCAAAACATTGGGGGCAAAGTGTATGTTGGTGTCGGTTTATATCTTCATAAGTGTAAAGATAGTGATACCTAAAGGCTTTATAATTACACCATTCATGGGCATTGTTGTAAAATAAACTTAAGAGTATTGAGGATATATCTCCTTAAAATAAGTGCTTGAATGGGCAATGCAAGTGTATTTTTTTTGAAGCGCTCTACTTTACGTGAGGCACTTTAACCCCATTAAAGAACGTGATAAACAAAAGCATGAGACCATGCATAATCTCTATCATAAGATATTGCGGTATGTGTTTTAGAAAGCTGTAAAACCGAATCAAAAGGAAATATTCTTTAACTTTTTAAGCTTTTTATTTCTTCCCAAATTAAATTGTATAGCTGTTCGCTTTAAGATAAAAGCTTTACAATAAATCCGAACTTTTTATCATTTTTTATTTGAAAATTATATTGATTAAAAACCAATGCATTTTTTCTTAAAACAGTTGTAGCCAATTTGCTTTTGTCTTCTTGTTTAGTTTATTTATAGAAGCAACTTGATCGAATGGTACCGGCTTATCAACCATGATAGGACCAACTTCTGGCAATTTCACTGCAACAGTTTTATTGCGTTGTTCCTGTTCAATAGCAGCTGCTTTAGCTAATTCTTTTTTGTTTTCTGTATTGCGCTGCTCTTTTAATAAAACAGTTTCTCTTTTTTTCGAAACATTCTCCGACGCTAATGAATATGACGCAGCATTTCCTGGAGTGTAAGAGGCCATTAAATATGCACCATCATAATAGCCAACAGGTGCTTCAGCAATATATTCTACTTTAACATCTGCAACCCCCCTATCGACATAACCAAGTATTGTTGCAGCTTGCCTTGATAAATCAATAATTCGGTCTTTCATAAAAGGTCCGCGATCATTCACTCTAACAATGATTGAAGACCCATTTTTCAAATTAGTAACACGAGCATAGCTAGGTAAAGGCATTGTAGGATGAGCGGCAGTCAAAAGATTCATGTCATAAATTTCACCATTGGCAGTTAAACGCCCATGAAAGTCTGAACCATACCATGAGGCTTCACCAACACGTTTATAAGTCGGATCAGTTTGAGGATAATACCACTTTCCTTTTATTTGATAAGGTTTACCAACAACGATCCGCCCACGCTTTTTTTCTTCCGACTGTTTTTTCTTATTGGATACTTGTTTAGGCAAAACAGAAGTATTTACGACAATTGGTTTATTATAATAGGAATCTTTTATTGAAAACTGCATAATTTGGCTTGCGCAACAAGACACCAATGACTGAGAAATGACTATCATAGAAAATAATTGAAGTATCGATTTAATAATAGAAGTAAATTTCTTTTTTCTATTTAAAAGCATCTATTCAGTCCACTTATTCTGTTAAGTATTGCTGTAAAAGTCACGTCACGCTTTCTGTACGTGATAGGAAAATTCATATTTTAATGATTTCCCTCGCGCATATACCTTCTTTGAATTTGGTCCTTTTATCAAAGAATTAATATATTGTTAACCTTATTTCGTGATCTTTATAAGAAATAAATGCCCTATAATAGAAATTTAAAAGAATAAAAATAAATAAATCAAAATCTTACTGAAAAATCATCTCATAATATAAACTGTGAATAAGTATGCTGATTTTAGCAGCTTATTTTGTGAATCATGCAATGAAATAGGTATTTAAAAGCAGTCCATGAATTGCAAAATTAGCAGCCACATATCATAAGCATAAAGCACTTTTGGGTTGGACAGGAAACTGCATGGCATCACTCTAATACCAAAACAGCCGGTAAAAAGATCGGCAATAGAACCAATCAAAGAAATCACAATCTGTGGACTTTTGTATAACGATTAATTTTATTTAAAATTGGTGAGCGCGCAGGGATTCGAACCCTGGACCTACTGATTAAAAGTCAGTTGCTCTACCAGCTGAGCTACGCGCTCCCATACAAGCTATCTAGTTTGCAGAAAGTGAAAGGAACATACGGTTGACTTTTCATTTGGTCAACACCTTTTGAAAAAAAATATTATTATTTTCTTCAGTTATCAATAATTTTCTCTTTCCTCCCTACCCTATCATTTTATAGATATTCTTCGAATCTTTTTTTGAAGTCTCAATAAAGGGGTAATCTAACTATAAAATATTCCATAGATTTGAAACGCTAAAATTATGAAAAATCAAAAACTTTTCCCCACATATACGGATTTTTGAGTATTTTGAGTAGAACAGAAAAAATACCTCTCGCTACAGAGAGTATATCATTTTTATATCGTCCTATTTTCTTTTCTAATTTTCAAATATGAATATCGTATTTATAATACAGAATATTGATCTATAATAATTTATCGTTTTATGTATTGAATAAGAGATCTGAATACCTTAGAGATTTTATCATTTCAAATCCCTTTATATTGAAACAATCAAAATCATTTGCTCGACTAATAAAAGTGAGAGAATAAAACTATACAAAAAAGAAATGAAAATGATTCTTATGTCTTTTTTCAATAACTAAAAATTATCGAAATATTAAGGGGATAGCAAAATAGTATGATAATGTCAGTGCGTTTGATATAGAAATGCGGCAACCCAATAGATTTTATATTATTCATGACAAAATCTTGATGAAAGCAAGCACACAAAGAGATATCATTTTTTTATGTACCAATAAGCAACAATAGCATTCTGGAAATATAACTTTTATTCATGCACAATAACTATATCACAAGAGCTAAATTATTCTATAGAATAAAGCAGATATAAAGAAAAAATTTATTTTTATTGAAAATATTCCAAATGGATATAGAGTATGTTCAATACTATATCTGTAGATAATTTTACTAAGAATAAAAAAGCAAAAATAATATGCAAATTGATTCTAAATACACATCGAGTAATCAACCATGCTATTGATGAAATACCTTCTAATTAGCTTTTTATACCAGAAATTACAAGATGCGTAGATATATTTTTAAAAGAGTAAGATAACAATGCTCATAAAATTTATTGTCTGATCATTTAGCTTAGTAGAGATGTAAAATATTTTTATATATAATTTAAAAACAATATTTTAATAATGTTATTAAAGTAAAATTTTGCATTTATAGTGCATTAAATATAAATAAATATATTACCTTAATAAATTCACTTATAAGATCAAAAATAAAGAAAATAGTTTTTATTTAGCGAAAAAAACTTATAGAATTATTATATATACACGTATTTTTTAATGTAATCCTTTTTTATTATTTTGATTGGAACATTGAATGTTGACATGTAAACAATATGAATTACTCTTGTTTATTCACAATCATATAAAAGAAACCGGTGTTCCTCCTTCTTTTGAAGAAATGAAAAATGCATTAGAACTTTCTTCAAAGTCTGGTATTCATAAGCTTATTATAGCCTTAGAACAACGAGGTTTTATACGTCGTTTGCCCAATCGGGCTCGTGCAATGGAGGTGATTCGGCTTCCCGAGAAAATAACATTTAGTCTTTCTTTAGCACGTAAAATTTCTCCCAGTATGATAGAAAAAAATAAAAGAGAAATATCAAAAAGTTTGAGTCACTTTGATGAAGAAGAAAAAAAAAATATCACCATTCCTATTATGGGACGTATTTCTGCGAGCGTACCCGCCTCTGCTATACTGCAACAAATAAACAGCCTTTCTCTCCCACTCGATATGGTTAATACAGGTGAGCACTACGCATTAGAAGTGAAAGATGATTCTATGATGGAGGCTGGTATCCTTGATAAAGATACGATCATTGTGAAACGTCAAAATACAGCAATAACAGGTGAAATCATTGTTGCGTTTATTGATAAAAAAGAAGCCACATTAAAACGTTATCGACGCAAAGGAGCTTCTATTGCATTAGAAGCCGCAAATCCTCATTATGAAGTACGAACATACGAATCCGACCGTGTAGAAATACAAGGCAAACTTACCGGACTTATTCGCAAATATTAAAAAATAAACCTTATAGTACGCGATAGATATCGCAATAAGAAGCTTAAGAAACTGTTGAGTATTTTTTTATTGTGCCACATGCAATTGACTTCTTCTCCACAGCCAAAGAAGACCCCCAATTCGGTTTATAAACAATCCAGATCCTTATCGAGCGGGCTTCACTTTCCCTTCCCTCCATGTCCTTCATTTACGCCAGGCTTGACAAGTAAGCTTTAAAATATTCACCACGTACTTTGTAAAAGAACTTGAATGCTGTGAAGGAAGCAGCCTTATATCCTCCTCCTCAATGACAGAGTTTTACGATATAATAGGAAAAAATTGTATGCATGCATAAAAACACATAAAATTTTGTAGAAAAAAATCAAATAACTTTGTAACAGATTGTATTGCATAGGTATAAAAATAAAGAACATTATTTTTAAGTTAGTAAAAGCGTAACTCAATCATTGATAGTAATTGTAGGATCATCATGGTCGCACCTCGTATTAGTTTTGTCTCCCTCGGATGCCCAAAAGCACTCGTTGATTCTGAGCGAATTATTACAAGCCTTCGCTCTGAAGGGTATGAAATTTCGCGTCAACATCAAGGGGCTGATGTCGTTATTGTGAATACCTGTGGTTTTCTTGACTCTGCCAGAAAAGAATCACTTGCTAATATTGATGAAGCTCTCAAAAAAAATGGAAAAGTTATTGTAACAGGGTGTCTTGGTGCTGATCCTGATGTTATTCGCCAAGCATACCCTAATGTATTGGCCATTACAGGACCACAAGCTTATGAAACTGTTATAGAAGCTGTTCATACGGCAATTCCTCCTGTTCATGATCCTTTTCTTGATTTAGTTCCTCCCCAAGGTATTCGTTTAACACCTCGCCATTACGCCTACTTAAAGATTTCTGAAGGATGCTCTAACCGGTGTAGTTTTTGTATCATCCCTACACTGCGTGGTGATCTCACTTCACGCCCCATCAGCGATGTTCTTCGCGAAGCTGAAAAACTTGTACAAGCAGGTGTAAAAGAACTTTTGGTTATTTCACAAGATACGAGTGCTTATGGCATTGATCTTAAATATCTCGAGAATTCTTGGAAAGATCGCACAATCAAAACGAAATTTTTTGACCTTTGTCGCGAACTGGGCGATATGGGAATTTGGGTACGTATGCATTACGTTTATCCTTATCCCCATGTTGATGAAGTTATCGAGCTTATGGCTGTAAAAAAAATTCTCCCTTATCTGGATATACCTTTTCAGCATGCATCACCAACTGTTTTGCGTCATATGAAGCGTCCCGCACTTATGGAAAAAACAAACAGAAGAATTGAAAAATGGCGGAAAATATGTCCAGATCTTACTTTGCGATCAACGTTTATTGTTGGTTTTCCTGGTGAAACGAATGAAGATTTTAATATACTCCTAGAATGGCTAGAAGAAGCAAAAATTGAACGAGCTGGGTGCTTTAAATATGAAGAAGTAAAAGGAGCCGTTGCAAATAATTTGGGATTAGAAAATATTCCTGAAGACGTAAAAGAAAACCGCTGGCATCGTTTTATGGCAAAACAACAACAAATTTCTACGCATCTTTTAAAGAAAAAAATTGGAAAAAGACTCCAAGTGCTTATCGATGAAAGTCAAGGAAAAATTGCTAAAGGGCGTAGTCAATACGATGCTCCAGAAATAGATGGTGTTGTCCATATATCATCACGACGTCCACTGCGTGTGGGTGAATTTGTCACCGTTAAAATCGAACAATCGGATGCTTATGACCTTTATGGTATCGCCGTTTAAAAACTTAACCCCTTCTAGGTTCTAAATGACGAAGACTCCTATCAGAGTCGGTTTATAAAAAAGTGACTTCTCACAATAAAGCCCGATCACTTATGTAACTCACTTCATGAGAATTTACCGGAAGTCCTTACCCTGAATATTCGCTATACATTCTAAAAATGTAGTAAAATTTATATATTCTCTTAGTATACTACTCTAAATGATAGTGTTTTATGGTACAACAGGATAAGATAACATTCATACGGCTCTCTTCGTCTTTAATTAAAGAATAAACCGGATAGTCACACTATTTTTCCGTTTTTAATATTTCGATAGTCATTGGTTCGTCAAAAAAGGCTTTTTTCAATTGTGTTTTCTACACACAAGAATTCCACTTGTTATATGCAAGGGAATGTTTATGGATGTAATATAAGAGAATTTGAAATAAAATAATTTTATAGCTAAATTGCAAAACAATAAATTATCGTATTATCTATGCTGCTGAGGAAGATATGGAAAATTTTTCTCAAGCAATGCAATTCCCGATTATTCTTATAAATAAATATATTGATTTATAAGAATAATTTGCTTTTTTGCATGTTGAATGAGAGTCCCGAATATCGTAAGATTCTCTCATTTCAGACCTGTTTACATTGAATCAATCAAAATCATTCGTTTGTACGTTACAAGCGGGATGAATGTGTGGATAAAAATTATTAAAGAAAGAACTAAAAATGGTTTTTATGAATCGTCTTAAGTGCCAAGGGCTGTAGTAACCCACGAGCTGGCAAAGTGTGTTGATGATGCTGGCTTACTCCTTAATAAACGTAAAGATGGAGGGCTTAATGGATTTCATGGTATCCCCTTCACAGATGCCATCATGAAGTGGGCTTGGGTGCTCTTTGAGAGATGTCTCTTTAAGGAAGCATCTTATTTTAAAATCTTTGAACTTATTTTTAGAGTATCTAATTTTTATTAACACGCTTTAAAGTCAAAGAATTTCTTATCAAGCAAATGACTTGGGCGTACATTTGTTAAAGCGCGAATCATCGTATCTTTACGTCCTGGCATTTGTCTTTCAATGTTTTTCAGCATTTCTTTCATTGCATTACGTTGTAAGCCATCTTGACTACCGCAAAGATTACAAGGAATAATTGGGAATTTCATTGCTTGAGAAAATTTTTCCATATCTTCTTCAGCAGCATAGACAAGAGGACGTAATACAAAAAGATCACCTTCATCATTTTTAAGTTTACCAGGCATAGCGGCTAATCGTCCACCATGAAACAAATTCATGAAAAACGTTTCCAAAACATCATCACGATGATGACCTAAAACTAATGCAGAACATCCCTCTTCACGGGCAATACGATAGAGATTACCACGTCGTAATCGAGAACAAAGTGAACAATATGTCTGCGACTCTGCCAATTTATCTGTAACAATGGAATAAGTATCCTGATATTCAATACGATATGGAACTTTATAAGAGCTTAAAAATTCTGGCAGAATATGTTTAGGAAATCCTGGTTGCCCTTGATCAAGATTACAGGCAAGAATTTCAACGGATAAAAGACCACGCCACTTTAAATCTAAAAGAAGCGCTAATAAACCATAAGAGTCTTTTCCGCCCGATAAAGCGACAAGCCATTTTTTTCCCGTAGAGAGCATAGAAAAATCATCCAAAGCCTGCCGCATATGACGCAAAAGCCGTTTGCGCAATTTATTAAATTCTACGCTTGAAGGAGCAACCCGAAATATTGGATGACAATCATCTGCTTCTCTTTCCAAAAGATCATCTCTCTCTTTGTTTTCCTCTATTGTCTGATATTCAACTGAAACATCATTCATAATACCATATCCTGCACAAGTAATAGCTCGTTTTGCAAAGACAGAAACAAATATAAAGTAAACTTACAGTTATGTTTTTTGAATTTATAAAAATTAGATACATAAAAAAGAAATGGAACTATATAAGTTTATCGCTATAAAACATAGCAATAAACTTAATATAGAACCATTCACAAAAAATACTTGTTAACTCCAAAGATTATAAAAAACACAATATTTTAAGTTATAACCATATGAAGAGAGAAACAATTTTTCTCATAAAAAAATTATCGAGAATAAAATTCAACAACCAAATTAGGTTCCATTTGCACAGCATAAGGAACATCTGCAAAAGCAGGAATACGTGTAAAGGTTGCTTTCATCTGTTTATGATCTGCTTCAATATAATCAGGGACATCACGTTCTGCCAATTGTACAGATTCTAAAACTAAAACAAGTTGTTTTGATTTTTCCCGAACCTCAATGACATCACCGGGCTTACAACGATAAGATTGAATATTTGTGCGCCGCCCATTTACGTTAACATGACCGTGATTGATAAATTGGCGAGAAGCGAAAATCGTAGGTACAAATTTTGCACGATAGACAATAGCATCCAAACGTGACTCTAACAGACCAATAAGATTTTCACCAGTATCACCCCGTCGACGAGCAGCTTCTTCATAAGTTTTATGAAATTGTTTTTCTGAAATATCTCCATAAAACCCTTTCAGCTTTTGTTTAGCGCGCAACTGCACCCCATAGTCAGAAAGTTTTCCTTTACGACGCTGTCCATGTTGACCTGGACCATAATCACGACGATTGACGGGAGATTTTGGACGACCCCAAATATTTTCTCCCATACGACGGTCAATTTTATACTTTGTTGTTTCGCGTTTACTCATCGCATTTCCTTTAAAATAAAACACGAGATCTTGAGATCCCAAGGAAACGCGCCCTCCTCTGCCTTTAAACACTAAAGACTGACAGAATACCTTAACATATCAATATGCGAAGTTATCCACGGGACACGTCAATTAATGCCATTTTCTTGAAAGAAAAAGCTGAAATAGCTTTATTGATCTTGTATCCCAAAGTCAACTCTTTTCATGATTTTTAAGCCAAATCCTTTTAACAAACGCTCCGTTGAAGAAGTGACATTTTTTGATGTTAGCAACACAAAATCTTGATATTTCTTTACAGATTGCTGATGTATTTTTTCCGACAATGGCAATAATGATCTGGTATGTTTAGCGATAGCTTTTGCTGGATTAATCCATTTAACGGACCATAAAGCTTGTTCACGAAAGAAGTTAATCAAAAAAGGATAATGTGTGCAGGCTAAAACAATAATATCAGTATATTTGCCATTTTTTTCTACAAAACATGGCAAGATTTCTTTCTTTATCTCTTCCGCATCGATAGATTTTCCCCGTAAATAATCTTCAGCAAATCCAGCAAGCTTTTCACTTCCCACAAGCTGAACATGACACTGTCCAGCAAAAGAGTTGATTAATTCATTTGTGTAAGCACGTTTAACTGTTCCAGGAGTTGCTAATACGGAAATAAAACCAGATTTCGTCTGTTCAGCAGCTGATTTAATTGCAGGAACCGTCCCTACAAAAAGAACATGAGGAAAATTTTGACGTAAATTTGCCATCATTAGTGTAGAAACAGTGTTGCAAGCAATGACACATAAGGCGGGATTATAACGTGTTAAAAGATTTGTAAAAATCTTTAAAATATGGTCTTTCAAAACATTTTCTTCCCAATTGCCATAAGGGAATCCCGCATCATCAGCCACGTAAATAAATTGCTTTTCAGGGATAAGGACACGCACTTCCCTTAAAACAGTTAAACCACCAATACCACTATCAAAAAAAAGAACAGGCCGTTCATCCATTAGTTTTCACACTTGTTTTTAATTTTTTTACGATCACGTTCTTCAGGTGCTCTACTCCCCCGTGGATATTGTGGCGAAAAATGATCTAAAGAAGATATAATGCCTCGCAATAAACGAACCTCAGGTTCACTAAAGTTAGCGCGCGTAAAAACAGAGCGCAAATTTGCAAGCATTACTTCTTTGCGTTCTGGGGGTCTAAAATACCCACGGATATTCAAAGCCTCTTCTAACTGAGATAAAAAACCATGAAATATTGTTTTATTTGCAGGTTCCATCTCTGCGGCACGAAATGCCGTATCGCTGACATTTTCTAGACCTGTTTTCATCCATTCGTAAGACATTAAAAGAACCGCTTGCGCAATATTAAGTGACGCAAAAGCAGGATTAACTGGAAAAGTAATAATTTCATCAACAAGGCTGATTTCATCATTTTCTAGTCCCCATCTCTCTCTTCCAAAGACAATACCTGTTTTATGTCCGATACTTTCACGCTGACGTAATACGCTTGCTGCTTCGACAGCACTTTTTACAGTTTTGAAACCACATCTTTCACGTGCTGTTGTGGCAAAAACATAGTGTAAATCTGCGATTGAATCACGCAATGTGTTAAAAATCACAGCGTTGTTAATGACATGATCAGCTTTACTTGCAGCAGCTCTAGCTTTTTCATTTGGAAACATTTCTCGAGGATTAACTAATCGAAGCTTAGAAAGCCCAAAATTCGCCATTGCCCTTGCGACCATACCAATGTTTTCAGGAAGCTGCGGTTCAACTAAAATAATAATGGGACCATTTGTTAAATTTTCACGATTCCTATTCGTTCCAGCCATCAATTTTACCTAGTTTCACTTAAACTATCTCCCTCTCCACTATTTTTACGAAACCTTTTTCACAATACCCTAATGCTTGTTTAATAATAAATTATAGACAATGTTATCTTTTTATTCAAAAATAATCGCTTCTAAACCTAATAATAAATTTTAAAAGCCATTAAAGTGAACGATGGAATTTATAACAATTTATATAAGATATCGTAGTGTTTTTTACATCAATTGTATCTTTTTTAATAGGGAACAGCCACTATAAATCATAATCTCAGTTGAATTATGAAATCATAAATCCTAAAAAAGGGATATGCACTTTATTCCCAAACTTTTTCCTGCAAAGCTTATCCGTCGTTATAAACGTTTCCTTGCGGATGTTCAACAAGATGATCAGCATGTCCTCACCGTGTCTGTACCTAATACAGGATCAATGCTTGGATTAACAGCTTCCAACTCTAATATTTGGCTTTCTTATCATAACAACATCAAACGAAAATATGCCTATCAATTAGAAATTGTTGAAGCCGATAATACTTTGGTTGGCATTAATACCGCTGTACCCAATAAACTTGCACTAGAAGCAATTCAAAATGGATTACTACCAGAATTAAGTGGGTATAAAACAATCTTAAAAGAACAACGCTATGGGATACAATCACGAATTGACTTTCTTTTACGTGATAACATTCTTCCTGATTGTTACCTAGAAGTTAAAAATGTTCATTTTATTCGTCAAAAAGGATTAGCAGAATTTCCTGATACCGTGACAAAACGTGGTGCACGTCATCTTGAAGAACTCATAGGAGTCGTACAACAAGGAAAACGAGCTGCGATGCTTTATATTATTCAAAGAGAAGATTGCGCCGCTTTTACAATCTGTCATGATCTTGATCCACTCTATGGACGTAAGTTTGATTTAGCATTAAAATCAGGGGTAGAATGTTATGCTGTAAAGTGTCATGTAAGTGTAGAAGGCATTTTTCCGATTCAGAGAGTACAAATAGAAAATAGAAGAAACAATGACTGAGTATATCGAATATAATAAAATCCCTTTAAAATTTAATGGAAAAATCCGCATTTTCGATGATTATGCTTTTGCTAAAATGCGTGAAGTTGGTCGTATTGCTGCAGAATGCCTTGATGCGCTTACAGATATTATTAAGCCGGGCGTTACTACGCAAGAAATAGATGATTTTGTATTTATTTTTGGTGCTAAGCGAGGAGCACTTCCTGCTGATCTCAATTATCATGGATACAGCCATTCATGCTGTACATCTATCAATCACGTTGTCTGCCATGGCATTCCCAATAAAAGACCTTTGCAAGAAGGTGATATTGTAAATGTTGATGTAACCTTTATCCTTGATGGTTGGCATGGAGATTCAAGTCGAATGTATCCTGTTGGAAAAATTAGACGTGCCGCAGAACGCTTGCTAAAAATAACCTATGAAAGTCTTATGAAAGGTATCGCTGTCGTTAAGCCTGGAGCAACGACGGGCGATATTGGTGCAGCCATTCAACAGTATGCAGAATCTGAACGCTGTTCAATTGTGAGAGACTTTTGCGGACATGGTATAGGCCAGCTTTTTCATGATGCTCCCAATATCCTCCATTATGGAAACCCTGGAGAAGGAGTCGAATTAAAACAAGGTATGATGTTTACAATTGAGCCTATGATTAACCTTGGTAAACCACAAGTTAAGATTTTATCTGATGGTTGGACTGCCGTTACCCGTGATCGCTCTCTGACCGCACAATATGAACATACGATCGGTGTTACAAATGAAGGGTATGAAATATTTACACAATCTCCTAAAAATATTTTTTATATTTCAAATTCGCATACCTAACGCACTGTAGAGACTTTATGGCTAAAAAATTAAATCAAAAGGAAGATACTCAAAGTAATCACTTTGCATTAACATCGAGTTCTCCACTCACCCCAATATCAGAAAGAAAAAATGAAGAGCCTCAGAAAAACGCACAGCTTCATAAACATTATCAAGGACATCGTGAACGTCTTCGGAAGCGCTATTTAAAGTCAAAAGGAAATGCAATTGAAGATTATGAATATCTTGAATTATTGCTTTTTCGCACAATACCCCGTGCAAACACAAAACCCATAGCTAAAAATTTGATAGCGCGTTTTGGTTCATTAGCTGATGTATTGGGAGCGGATATTCACCGACTTCAAGAAATTCCAGGATGTGGTCCCGCCACTGCAATTGATTTAAAAATTATTTCAGATGTTGCTGGACGTCTTGCTCGTGCGCAATTGTTTAAACGCGATATTTTTTCATCATGGGATAAAGTTTTAGCTTATTGTAAAGCTGTTATGGCTCACGAAACACGTGAACAATTTCGTATTTTATTTCTTGATAAGAAAAACGGCTTGCTTGCTGATGAGGTGCAACAAACTGGAACCATTGATCATACCCCTGTTTATCCTCGTGAAGTTATTTCTCGAGCTTTAGAGTTATCCGCCTCAGGACTTATCTTAGTCCACAATCACCCTTCTGGCGATTCCACCCCCTCTGATGCAGATATAACAATGACATATAGATTAAAAGATGCAGCAAATGCATTAGGCATTATTATCCATGACCACCTTATTATTGCACGAAATAACCATACAAGCTTTAAAGCGTTAAAACTTATATAAATCTTATGGGATAAAAAAGACTTTATTCAATGATAAATAACGAATCAATTTTCTAAATCAATATCTAATATAGCCATTGAGAAATTATAGGATAGCTCATTTTCATCTTCATCTCGATAGATAATGCCTAAAAACTCATCTCCCATATAAACCTCACAAGAATCACTCTTTTTAGGCCGTGCTCTGACTTGCAATGCTGAGTTTTGGAATATATTTTTAAAATAATTATCAAGTTTTTTTATTTCATCAGCATTCACTATGCTCTCCTGTTTTTTGAAACGATTAAAATAATTGCGTGTCGCGCAAATAAGACACTCTTATGATTCTGTAAAGTCAGTAAAAAAGCATAATCTGAATATTTACTTAATGTTACATATATTTACAACGTTCTTTATAAATTCATAAAGAACGTTTACAAAAAGAGTCTATCATTATTAAATATACCCGTATAGATTAAAAAATGGCAAAAAAACTGTATATTTTGAATAATTTTACTTTATCTCCAATTTTAGCATCTGTATTTAGAACGCATATTCGTAAGAATAAATTGATCAATAATTTGTAATTTTGTTCCTTTTATAAAAAATATAAATAACAATGTTTTTTTATTTAAAATTACAATTTTTAATAAAAAATATTATTACATCATTTAAAATAATTCTCTTTAACGACTTTATAAAATATAATTATCTAACCTTAGAAGAATTACACCTCTAAAAAATATACACAATAAGCTAATAAGAGTTTATTTATCTCTTCGTTTTTTTTATAAAAATTTATGTTATAATAGGAAATATTTTAAATGAGCTTTCAGTTTATACAAGATAAAAATATTGGGTATTTTTGTAAATTCTAAAAGCTATGAAGAATTCTTATTTTATAGGATAACGAGAAAGAAAATCGATAACGCCTTTTTTATAAACTTTATCGCCTACCGTAAGCATATGATCTCGACCAGGAATTGATAAAGCTTCACCACAAGGCAGCAAGGCTGCCAATGGCTCTGCAGCGCCGCCAATTTCATCTAATGAACCAACGGCAACAAGTGCTGGTTGTTTGATTTTGTAAACTTCAGATGCCGTTAGCTCCTGTTTTGATGTGATAATACACGCAGCCAAAGCATGTCTATCGCTTTTCGTTTGATCTGCAAATTTACGGAACATTAAACCACGTGTATTGGTAATGGTAGAAATATCTTCCGCTAAAAGGGCCTCAGCAACAGGCTCCCAATTTCCCGCTCCTGTTACCATACCAATACCTAAACCACCAAAAATAACGCTGTGTACATATGTTGGATGCAAAAGAGCCATGAAAGCACTAATACGAGCCCCCATAGAATATCCCATAACATGGGCTTTAGATAACTCTAAATGCTGCAGTAACTTTACTGCGTCGCCAGCCATAGCTTGAGGTGTATAAAAGACAGGATCATAACTTTTAACTGAATCTCCGTGACCGCGATTATCAAGAGCAATAACACGATATCCTGCTTCAGTGAGAATACGAAACCAACCCGTTGCATACCAATTCACCCGTGCAGAAGATCCAAAACCATGGATCAACAAAATAGGCGCGCCCTGCCCTTCTTCTCGATAAGCAAATCGCAAACCATTATATTCAAAAAAACGAATATCTTCAGCGGTCATTTTTTATTGCACTTTCCACAAAGTACAGGATGAATAACACGTTGCCCTTTTTGTATCTTTTTTTTAGAAACTTCACCAGCGTTAATTTCAAGTGCAAAAGCTGCAGGAACTCCAGATGAAATGGTGCTTGTTGAAAATGGAGAAGTATTTTCAATAATCGATACAATAATTCCCTCAGAATTTAAAAAAATCATATCTAAGGGTAACGGCGTATTTGCCATCCACATAAAAAACTTCTGCTCATCTCCTGATTGATAACTTTTGGGCTGCTTAAAGAGCATTGCACGATCGCACGGAAAATCAGTCCTATACATTAAACCAGCTGCTGCCTGAGAAGGTGTAAAAGCAATCTCTACCTTATAAGAAACTGTACCTTGCTTTGTATGTATTTCTAAAGGAATTGGATGAACAGGAATCTCTATAGGCTTCTTTGCTACAACAGCATGTACTTCTAACATAAAAAATATCACCAATAAAACAATATGCCCTTTTTTAAAAGGCTTTAACATTTTTGTCTCCAATACAGAAAAATTTTAAATTTTATTCCTAAAATAAAAAGTACTACAAAACCAAAAAAGGAAAGCTGTTTCCTTGTTTTCCTCTCTTTTCTTTCAATGCAATATGTGCAATTTCCTTATTTGCTTTATAGATTCACGAGAGCCATATTTTTTTGAAAGCACCCACCTCTATCACTATTTATGTAATAACTGCCTTAAGGAATAAAGAGAATACACTGATTTCACGAATAAAATTCACTACATAGCAATTTAATGCGTAGAAAAAGGAATACCTATATCCGGATAAATTTCTGCTGTCATTAAACCTTTTTCCCCTTTACCAAAACGTATAAGAACAACTTGGCCCGAACGAAGCTCTGCTAAACCAAAACGGCGCAACGTTTCCATATGAATAAAAATATCTTCTGTTCCTTGCCCACGGCTAAGAAAACCAAAACCTTTGTCACGATTAAACCATTTAACAATTGCACGTTCCAGCCCACTTTCTGGAGTAACAACAATATGAGTACGAGCTGGAATTTCTGATGGATGAATCGCGGAAGAACAATCTATAGATTTCACCTGAACGCACTTTAACCCTCGTTCAGTTTTTTCCACAGCACAAATGACTTTAGCTCCCTCCAAAGCTGTTTGAAAACCATCCCTTCGCATTACTGTAACATGCAATAATATATCGGGGAAATGAGGTAAATCAGGTACAATAAATCCATACCCCTTACTACCATCAAACCACTTAATGACACCACTGATTTCGATAATCTCCCCACAAGCACCTATACTATCCTCAGATGGGGAACAATCCTTTAATGCATCCTTACTCGTCATAATAACGTGATCCTGTAGCTTATAATATTGTACGATATTGATTCTCTAGGTTTAAGTAAACATTGCTCTTGTATCAACACGCAAGCCCCAAGATAAGATTTCCCCATATTGTCGTATCTTCTATGTTAACGTCAGCGAATATCAATATGAATATTTATAAAACTATTTGATTGTACGCTTTACATATCTTACAAGGTGTGCCCTACAAAAGAGATCATATAAAAGTTTTTTTACATAATGATATTTTCATTAATGTGTAACTTGCATGATGAAGAAGTTCAATATAAGGTGAAAAAACGACAATTTAATTAAGGAAAATGCGCAATGCAATTGAAGAAAATCCTTACGACAATCACAGCATTTATGGCATTTACAGCAAATGTTTATGCAAGTGAACCTATCAAAATTGGTGTTTATCTCCCATTAAGTGGTCAAAATGCATTTGGAGGTCAGCTTGAAATTAGAGGTATAGAATTAGCCCATAAAAAAGTTCCAGAAATTTTAGGACGTAAAGTGGAACTTGTTATTATTGATAATAAGTCTGATAAAGTAGAAGCAGCTAATGCTGTTATGCGTTTAACAGCAAGTGAAAAAGTGGCTGGAATCATTGGGAGCTATGGTTCTTCGCTCTCGTTAGCAGGTGGTGAAATATCTGAAAAAGCAAAGACTCCAACTATTGCAACGTCCTCAACAAGTCCTCTTGTTACACAGGGTAAAAAATATTACTTTCGCGCTTGCTTTATTGATTCCTATCAAGGAGTCGGAATCGCAACTTATGTAAGCCAAACTTTACACGCAAAAAAAGCCGCTATCCTTAAAGATATTTCAAGCGATTATGCCATTGGTCTTGCAAGTTATTTTACGCGTGCTTTCAAAAAATTAGGTGGTGAAGTTATCTCAAATCTAAATTATAATTCCGGAGATCAAGACTTTTCAGCTGTTCTTACGCAAATTATTGCACAAAAACCTGATATTTTATTCATTCCATCTTACTTTTCTGAAGGTGCTATCATCATGAAACAAGCACGAGAATTAGGAGCGAAGTTTCAAATTATGGGTGGAGATGCTATGGATAATCCAGAAACCATTACGATTGCAGGAAAAGCAGCAGAAGGTTTCTTACATACAACACTTCCCTATAGTGAGGATATGCCAAATATGTCAGTAGCTGCGCAAGAATTCACAAAAGAATGGAAAAAAGCATACCCTGACAAAGAGCCAAATATCAATTCTGTTTTGGGATACACGAGTTATATGATGTTCATGAAGGCTATTGAAAATGCTGGTAGCGCTGATCGTGAAAAAATTACTATCGCACTTAGCCAATTAAAAGATTTTCCTACCCCCTTTGGGGATATGTCAATGGATGAAAATCATAATCCTAAAATTCCTATTGGTATCATTAAAATACAGGATGGAAAACGTGTTTATTTAGAAGAAGTTAAACCTGCTTTTTAATTAAAAAGTTGTACTTATTAAAATGCAAGAATTGGTTGAGGATCTTTTTCTCAACCAAAAACTTAGAAATTTCTTATTGTCCTATGTAAATTAACAAATGTGGAAGGATGAGAGATGAGCACTGAAATGTTCATCCAGTACTTTTTTAATGCACTGGCATTGGGATCTCTTTATGGGCTTATTGCTATTGGCTACACCATGGTCTACGGTATATTGAGACTCATTAATTTTGCTCACGGTGATATCTTTATGCTGGGAGCATATTTTGTTTTCTTTTCCACAATTGGCTTTATGCCTGCTTGGGCAGCTTTTCTTCTTTTGTTCCTTGCTGCTCTTGTTTATTATTCGGTCTTTATAGGCTTTAAAAGGCGTCCTCCAATTTATTGGATTGCTGCTTTTTTAATTCTTGCGCTAGGATTTGTTTATTATTTTAAAATTTCCCCACAAGATTTTACACCGATTTGGGTTTTAGCTCTTTGTTTTTCCATTTTTATTACAAGTGCTGTGGGTGTTGCTGTTGATCAATTTGCTTATAAACCTCTACGCCATGCTCCGCGTATTTCGGCACTTATCGGTGCAATCGGTGTTTCTTTTTTTATTGAAAATCTTGCTACTGTACTCTTTAGTGGTGTTCCGAAAGGTGTACAACAGCCAGATTTTCTTGTAACACCATTTTTATGGCATCTAGGATCAGGAGCAGATGGTATCATCAGAATTGCTCCCATGTCTTTGATCGTTCCCTTTGTGTCATTAATTCTTATTTTATTACTATTATGGATTATCCATAAAACAAAACCGGGGCTTGCTATGCGTGCAATCTCCCATGATATTGAAACAACACGTTTGATGGGGGTATCTGTCAATAAAGTTATTTCGTTTACATTTGGAATAGGCTCAGCTCTTGCCGCCATAGCGGGCATTATGTGGTCTTTACGTTATCCTCAAATTCAGCCTTATATGGGTGTTCTTCCTGGTCTCAAAGCATTTATCGCTGCTGTTATCGGAGGTATTGGTTCGATACCAGGAGCAATGTTGGGAGGATTATTATTAGGGTTTATTGAAATTATGATTATTGCATTTTTTCCCGCGCTATCTGGATATCGAGATGCCTTCGCTTTCATTTTATTAATTCTGATTCTATTAATATTGCCCACAGGATTAATGGGTAAAAGAAATCAGGAGAAAATCTAATGGCAAAGTCAGCGACAACTGTTTTATCGTGTATAAGTGTTTTAGTTCTCATAGGTTTTTTATTTTATGCTGATAGCCATTTTAATGACTATACGCTTCGTATCATCAATCTGATTGCTATTAATGCGATATTGGCAATTTCGCTTAATTTGATTTATGGTTTCACAGGTATGTTTTCTCTTGGACATGCTGGATTTATGGCTATTGGTGCTTATGTTTGCGCAATTTTACTTCTTTCCCCTGAACAAAAAGAAATGATGTGGATTCTTGAGCCTATTGCTGAACCATTATATCATTTACAGTTACCTTTTTTTATCGCTGTTGTTGTAAGTGGTTTGTGTGCTGCTGTTGTAGGTTTATTGATTGCCTTACCAATATTGCGTCTTGGTGGCGATTATCTTGGAATTGCAACATTAGGTTTTGCGGAAATTATTCGCATTGTCATTACGAACGCCACATCGCTCACAAATGGCTCTTTGGGAATCAAAGGAATACCTCAAAATGCAACATTATGGTGGAACTATGGTTGGCTAGCATTTACAGTTCTCTTTATTGTCCTCTTACTGCAAAGCAATACTGGTAACGTATTACGGGCTATTCGTGATGATGAAATAGCTGCGAAAACTATGGGAATTAACGCTTTTTTCTATCGTAGTTTTTCTTTTACTGTTGGAGCGTTTTTTGCAGGTATAGGTGGCGCATTAATGGCGGCTCTTATTTCAACCATTGATCCAAAAATGTTTAATTTTCTTTTGACTTTTAATATTTTGATGATTGTTGTTGCTGGTGGTCTGGGGTCAATTACAGGGAGCATTATTGGCAGTATTATTATTACAGTCATGCTTGAATGGCTTCGTATTATTGAAAGTCCATTTGACTTAGGTTTTATACATATTCCAGAAACCCCAGGACTTCGTATGGTTGTTTTTTCTCTTTTATTGCTGGTAATTATCTTGTTTTGGAGAAAAGGATTGATGGGACAACGAGAATTCTCATGGAATGGAATTTATAGCTTTTTGGCACGCAAAAAGCTTTCTAATACTGAGGGAAAGCTATGAACGACACCATCCTTTCACTCAATAATGTTGTAATGCGTTTTGGCGGATTAGTTGCTGTAAATAATGTTAATATGGCAATTAAACGAGGGAGTATTACTGGATTAATTGGTCCTAATGGTGCTGGAAAAACAACAGTTTTCAATATGATTTCTGGTTTTTATGCTCCTACAAGCGGCAGCATTCTTTTTGATGAGCAAAAAATCTCTGGAGCGTCTCCTTATATCATCTGTAGACGCCATATTGCCAGAACATTTCAAAATATTCGTCTTTTTTCAGGGTTAACGGTTTTGCAGAATGTTATGGTAGGAGCGCATGTTCGACAAAAATATCCTTGGTTTTCTTCAGCTCTATTTTTTTCAAAAGCAATGAAAGAAAAGAAGGAAGTTTATAAAAATTCCTTGGAGCTCCTTGAACAGCTACAACTTGATCACCTTGCCAATCAATCGGCAACAGCTTTGCCTTATGGTGTGCAACGGCGTCTAGAAATTGCACGCGCGTTAGCTACAAAGCCCAAATTGCTTCTTCTTGATGAACCTGTTGCTGGCATGAATCCACAAGAAAGTGAAGATCTTAGAAAATTCATAGCAAAAGTGCAAAAAGACTTTGATCTTACAATTCTTCTTATTGAGCACGATATGAAAGTGGTTATGGGGCTTTGCCAACGTATTTTGGTTATGGAATATGGCTGTTGTATTGCCAATGGTACACCAGATGAAATTCGTAATAACCCTAAAGTTATTGAAGCTTATCTTGGCGGAGATGTTTATGGATATTCTTAAAATAAAAAATCTTTACGTTCATTATGGCGCCATTAAAGCTGTCCAAAATCTCTCTATGTCCATAAAGCGGGGCAGTATTGTTACTTTAATTGGAGCCAATGGTGCGGGAAAAAGCAGTATTGTACGTTCTATTACAGGACTTAATCGCTCTGTTTATGGAGAAATTACCTATAATGGAAAATCTATTATTAAAAAATCACCAGAAGAGATTTTGCGATTAGGGATTGCTCTAAGTCCTGAAGGACGACGTATCATGCCCCATCTCACTGTTTTAGAGAATCTTCATCTAGGCGCTTATATTCGTCACGATAAGCAGGGAATTTCCCGCGATATTGAATGGATATTTGATCTTTTTCCACGCCTTCGTGAAAGAGCAAAACAGTTGGGAGGAACAATGTCAGGTGGTGAACAGCAGATGGTTGCTGTGGGCCGTGCACTTATGAGCAATCCTGATATGGTCATATTAGATGAACCCTCGTTGGGGTTAGCACCACTTCTTGTTCGGGAAATTTTTTCGATTATTCGAAAAATTAATGATATGGGAAAAACTGTTCTTCTTATTGAACAAAATGCATTTGCTGCACTTTCCATCGCTGACTATGCTTATATTTTAGAGGTAGGGCATATTTTATTTCACGGTGAAGGCAAAACTATGCTTTCTGATCCGCGTGTTAAAGAAGCCTATCTTGGTGGATAAAGGTTACAAATTCAGAAAATAGAGTTCTCCCATCCTCTTTTTTTAAGCATCTCTCTACTTAATGAGAACTTCTTTTTTGTGAATTTTGACTATTACATCCACCATTTTTCTGCACTGAATATTCCTGCTTCTTGTTCAATAATGTGTGCTATCTGAAAAATCACTTCTTCAGAAAAAGGTTTACCAATCAATTGCAATCCTAGCGGTAAACCATTTGATGATAGACCAGCAGGAACAGAAATTCCTGGTAACCCAGCCATATTAACTGGTACCGTAAAAATATCATTAAGATACATTGCTACAGCATCATTTTTTATTTTTTCATCACCAATACCAAAAGCAGGTGTTGGTGTTGCTGGTGTCAAAATCGCATCAATGCCTGAAGCAAAACATTGATCAAAATCACGTTTTACGAGTGTTCTTATTTTTTGAGCTCTTAAATAACAGGCATCATAATAACCAGATGAAAGGACATAAGTCCCAACCAAAATACGCCGCTTAACTTCATTACCAAAACCAACAGAACGCGTATTTTCATACATCTCAATGATGTCTTTTCCAGGCACGCGTAAACCAAAACGCACACCATCATAACGCGCTAAATTAGAAGAGGCTTCTGCAGGAGCTATAATGTAATAAGAAGGTAGAGCATATTTTGTATGGGGCAAAGAAATATCCTTAATCTCAGCACCTGCTTCTCTTAACCAATTTATTCCTTTTTGCCAAAGCTCAATAATTTCTAGAGACATTCCATCCATATGATATTCTTTTGGAATACCGATTTTTATTCCTTTGATTGATTGACCAAGATAACTTTCATAATCAGGAACTGGTAAATTCACGGAAGTAGAATCTTTTTCATCAAAAGAGGCCATTGATCTGAGTAAGATAGCACAATCACGAACATCTCTGGCAATAGGTCCAGCTTGATCAAGGGATGAAGCAAATGCAACAATGCCCCACCGCGAACAACGTCCATAAGTTGGCTTTATTCCTACAGTGCCAGTAAAAGCTGCTGGTTGACGTATTGAGCCACCTGTATCGGTTGCAGTTGCACCAGCACAAATTTGTGCAGCAACAGCGGCAGCAGATCCTCCCGAAGAACCACCGGGTACGAGTTTTTTCTCCGAGCCTTTTTTTCTCCATGGGCTAATAACAGGGCCATAATATGATGTTTCGTTGGATGAGCCCATAGCAAATTCATCCATATTAAGTTTTCCTAACATCACTGCACCATCTTGCCATAAATTAGCCGTGACAGTTGATTCATAGTGCGGTTTAAAACCATCAAGGATATGTGAACAGGCTTGCGTATGAACACCATAGGTTGCAAAAAGATCTTTAATCCCCAAAGGAATTCCTTCTAAAAGCCTCCCCTGCCCTTTCGCCAAACGTCCATCTGATTCAGCAGCCATTTTTCTTGCCTGTTCTGCTGTTATTGTTACATAAGCATTCAAAGTTGGATTCGCCAACTCTATTGCTTGTAAATAAGCTTCCGTTAATTCTGTTGCTTTGAGATTTTTCTTTGTTAGAGCATCACGAGCTTGCGCAATTGTGAGAGTTGTTAAATCAGTCATATTGGTTCTCAAATTTCAAAAATATAAAAAGTTACTCAACAATTTTTGAGACAAGAAAAAAATTTTCTTCTGTAACAGGAGCATTGGCTACAATATCTGCTGCTTTATCGCCATCTGTCACACTATCTTCACGCATTCGTAGAGTCATCGGCATCACAGATGTTAATGGCTCAACTCCACTGACGTCAACTTCATTCAATTGCTCTACAAAACCTAAAATAGCATTAAATTTTTTTGTCACAGATTCTATCTCATCATCGTGGAGGGCAATCCGCGCTAAATGTGTGATCCGCTTGACGGTCTCTTGATCAACAGACATACTCTTTACGCCTTTCTGCTTCTTTGTTTTTTATTGATCTTTATTCTGGCTATACAAGGCTGATCTTGCAAGTGCAAGAATATTAGATAACATGAATAAAGAATATAACCATTAAATCTGAAACATTAAAAAACGTATTATACCCTTATGACTGTTATTAATATAAACGAAGTTATGACATATCTTTTGCCTGGACAAACAATAGCAGGCTTAGATTTAGGGACAAAAACGATCGGAATTGCAATTTCTGATATGGGATTGACTGTCTCGAATCCGCGTTCTGTACTACAGCGAAAAAAATTTACAGAAGATGCTTACACACTTATTAAAATTTTTGACCGTGAAAATGTAGGCGTTATTATCATTGGCTTACCTCTTAACATGAATGGAAGCAGTGGCTCTCGTGTTCAAGCAACCAGAGCTTTTGTGAGCAATATGAAAGCTTATACAAAAATTCCATTTGTTTTTTGGGACGAACGTTTATCAACAATTGCGGCAGAACGGTCTCTTTTAGAAATGAATGTATCGCGTGCTAAAAGAGCAAGCCGTATTGATTCGGCAGCCGCCGCTTTTATATTGCAAGGTGCTCTCAATAGAATTCAAAACTTTAATCACATGGAAGGATAGAGGACATTGAGCAAATGCCCTGCATTATATCGTGCAATAAGCATCCCGTAGGAAGATCTCCATTGCCCTCCAAGGCGGCTTTCCATATAGGCATTTGCAACATGTTCTATGTCTGTAGAACGTAATGCTGCTGCAGCTGCTGCATAGGCTACCTGTTCAACAAAAAACCTTCCTGCTCCCTCATTTGCTGATGCCATATCACCTGCTGACTTAATAATTTCAATTGCTCGGGGTCCTGCTGGTCCAATATCAAGAGCAATTTTTTCCAACAATTTCTGAAACAATCCCGGAGCTTTTTCAGCAATAAGAATGGCATCCTTTACCAACTGATTAGCAAAACTATTTCTCACAATCCGCGCAGGCCCATTATGCAACATTTGTGATAATGGATTATTCTCTATAAAACTTTCAATACCAAGTTGTGCAATAATTTCACCAATAATAGGCACAACCAATTGACTTACATGATAAGCAATAATAGGTGTCATAATGCGGGCAAAAGCTGCTTCAGAACGGTCATTTGCTGCATTGTCAAATGCTCTTGCTAAACGCAAAACCAATGCTTGTGAGGCAGCTATATCTAATGCAATATCTGCAAAAATACGTTCTGTCAGTGGTGGTAAAGGCTGATTGGGCATTTTTTTCCGGAAAAAATCCATACCAAATTGAAGAGCCGCTCGCAAAACACCTGCCGATATGACAGATTGATCAAAACGCATCATTGTCTCGATATCTTTAATAACTTTAAGCCCTTCTCCAGCATTTCCCAAAAGCCAGCCATAACTGCCTTGAAAATCAACAACCCCTTCTGGCGTTAACAGTTCTCCAGAACGCTGAATTAAATGACGAATCGATATAGATCCATTTAATGCGCCATTTTCTTGTATGCGTGGAATAAAAAAACAACTTAAATGACCATCTAAATCTGCACTAACAAGATATCCGTCAGCGGTAGGATTAATAACGTTGGTTTTTACAACATTTAAACGATATAGATCACGTTCCATACTTTCATCGAAAGAAATTTTCTTAACACTTGGAAAATTGAAAGCGTATTTTTCAATATCGTCAAATGCACAAGTTAGAGAAGCAGCCTTTTTATGATGAATAGGCTGTGATGAGGAATCATATTGGCGTGATAAAAGTACATTTTGCCATTTTTTGAAGAGCTCAATATCACTAATTAAAACAGCAATAGCTGCACTCGTTATGATAACTTCATTCAAATGTCCTGTTTCTAAACCAGCAGATAAAGCTAAACGAATCGCACGCGCTTGATAGCGTACTCCATTTTCTGAGCTCGTATTTTCCCAAAGCGAGGTAACCAAACCTGCTTGTCTAGAATATTGTTGAAGAGCTTGATAGGAAGAATGGATCTCTAATCTTTCTGTTGGTTGCCCCCATTCATCATTATAGCATAGTAAAGGCTTATAATGATTCGCTAAGCAAGAAAGTTTCCATGCTTCTCGACTCGCGGCAAAATCCCCTATTTCTTCAAAACTTGCTAACAAAAACTTAGGCAAAGTAGAAGCAATACGAAACATAAGCGTATCGCTAAGAAATGTATTTTTTCGACGAGTATTTTGCGCAGATACAGCACTCATAGGTATATTCCTACATTCAAATCATTCATATCATAGACTATTTGTCTTTTTAGAGTTAAGAAACATTTATCATATTCAAACAAATGCTTGTTTAACCTGTTTAGAGAGAGATAAAGAAGAATGCTATGATGCAAGATAATTTTTTTCCACTTTTCCCTCATCAACATCTTTTAGCTATTAAAGATCTAAGTGTACAAGATCTTAATACATTGCTTGATCGTGCAGAAGCAAATGTTATCCTTTCTAACAAAATTGATAAAATAAAATCTACTTTGCATGGACGGACTCAAATTAATCTCTTTTTTGAAGCCTCTACGCGAACACAATCTTCTTTTGAATTAGCAGGTAAAAGGCTAGGTGCACACGTGATGAGTCTTGCGATCGGCAACTCATCTGTAAAAAAAGGAGAAACATTACTTGATACAGCTATAACTCTCAATGCGATGAAGCCAGATATACTGGTTTTTCGCCATAACAGTGCGGGAGCAGCGGCTTTATTAGCACAAAAAGTTGATTGTTGTGTTATTAATGCAGGTGATGGTGCTCATGAACATCCAACCCAAGCTTTATTAGATGCTCTAACCATTAAAAGGGCAAAAGGTCGTATTGAAGGATTAACTGTTGCGATTTGCGGAGATATCTTACACTCACGTGTTGCCCGTTCCAATATCCTGTGTCTCAATGCTTTGGGTGCTCGTGTTCGTGCTGTTGCTCCCTCAACACTCTTACCCGCAGAAATCGCTCATATGAGTGTTGAGGTTTTTAACACGATGAAAGAGGGTCTTAAAAATGCTGACGTTATCATGATGTTGCGCTTACAGCATGAACGGATGACAGGCTCTTTTATTCCTTCTACGCGTGAATATTTCCATTATTTTGGCTTACATAAAGAAAATTTAGCCTATGCCAAAAATGATTCTATTATTCTGCACCCTGGACCAATAAACCGTGGCGTAGAGATTGCATCCGATATAGCAGATGGACCACAAAGTATGATTCAGACACAAGTAGAAATGGGAATTGCAGTGCGTATGGCTGTCATGGAGGCTTTATTAGATTCACGCGCAAAGATCAGTGGAGAAAAAAAATGATAAAACCAATTGTTTTTCAGAATGCTCGTATTATTGATCCTTCGCGCGCAATCGATGAAATTGGTACAGTTATTGTTAAAAATGGACGAATTATAGCCGCTGGAAAAGAAGCTCTGAATCAGGGAGCTCCTGAAGAAGCAGAAATTATTAACGCACAAAACAAAGCAATTCTCCCTGGTCTTGTTGATGCACGCGTTTTTGTTGGAGAATTAGGGAATGAACATTGTGAAACAATTGCATCAGAAAGTTACGCGGCCGCAGCAGGTGGTATTACTTCTTTTCTTATGATGCCAAACACGCATCCAGTTATTGATAATGTAGCACTCGTTAAATTTATTACGCATACAGCACAGGAAATATCATCGGTTAATATTTATCCCGTTGCTTCAATCACACAAGGTTTCAACGGACAAGAAATAACCGAATTTGGTTTGCTCAAAGATGCAGGAGCCGTTGCTTTTAGTGAAGGAAAAAAAACACTTCAAAATTCATCTGTTATACGGCGTGCAATGACTTATGCACGTGATTTTGATGTTCCATTGATACATGAAACGCAAGATAAAGATCTTACAGGGCAAGGTGTGATGAATGAAGGACTGCTTGCCAGTTGGCTTGGTCTTTCTGGCATCCCTCGCGAAGCAGAAGTTATCCCACTTGAAAAAGATCTGCGATTAGCAGTATTAACGCAAACACGTTATCACGCCGCTCAAATATCAACAGCACTCTCTGTTGATGCACTCCGTTTAGGTAAAAAACGCAGTGAGAAGATTTCAGCGGGTGTATCTATTAATCATTTATCTTTCAATGAAAATGACATTGGACAATATCGCACCTCTTTTCGCTTAATGCCCCCATTGCGTACAGAAGAAGACCGTATAGCAATGATTGAAGCAATAAAGGATGGGACTATAGATGTTATTGTCTCTTCTCATGATCCTCAGAGTATCGACAAAAAACATTTACCATTTAATGACGCGGCAGTTGGCGCTATTGGTATGGAGACCTTATTGAGCGCAGCTTTACGCCTTTATCATGATGAGAGCCTATCTCTTCTACGGATAACGGAACTTTTGTCAACGGCACCTGCAAAGCTCTTTGGACTCAATGCAGGAACACTCAAAAAAGGTGCTCATGCAGACCTTATTGTGGTTGATCTTGAAGAACCATGGGTTGTTTCGAAAGAGAAGCTCTATTCACGTTCAAAAAATACCCCTTTTGAGAATGCACGTTTTCAAGGACGCGTGCTCCAGACTTTTGTGAAAGGGAAAAACATTTTTAAACTTGATCAACAAACTTAATGAGATTTTTAATGAATGAAGCAGAAATATTTTTTCAGTCCACTCCATGGTTTATTTTCCTCATATCTTATCTCATTGGCTCAATCCCATTTGGTCTTCTTTTTACGAGATTAGCCAAACTTGGAGATGTAAGAACTATCGGTTCCGGCAATATTGGAGCGACAAATGTTTTACGAACAGGAAATAAAAAAGTTGCTGCTCTGACACTTCTTTGTGATATATTGAAAGGGGCTGTTGTTATTTTCGTTATAAAGTTTTTTAATGATCCGCTAGACAATAGTATCCTTGTTTCTCTAGCAGGTTTTTTTGCTTTCTTAGGACATCTTTTTCCCGTATGGCTTAAATTTAAAGGTGGCAAAGGTGTTGCTACCTATCTAGGTGTTTGCTTAGGGACCTACTGGCCCGCAGCAATCATTTTTATTATTGTATGGAGTGCGATTTTTCTCCTCACACGCTATTCTTCATTATCCGCACTCGTTGCTGTTACGATCACGCCGATATTTGTTTTTTATTTTTCCGATTCTTATTTCTGTTGTATGCTGATTGCGATGAGTATATTTGTGTTCATAAAACATTATACAAATATCGGTAGATTATTAATTGGGGAAGAAAGTAAGATTGGTACGCAAAGCGGAGATAAATAAAGGAATCCTACTTACTGATCGTCAACGTCTAAGCTGGTTACGGTTATTGCGCAGTGAAAATATTGGAGCTGTCAGTTTTCGCAATCTCATTGACCATTATAAAACAGCAGAAAATGCTTTGGCAGAGCTTCCTGAGCTGAGTAGAAAAGGCGATGGTTCTGCATCTATTAAAATAGCAAGCTTAGAAGACGCTGAAAAAGAACTGCAAGAAGCTGAAAGATTAGGTATTCGGTTTATCGGTATGGGAGAACCAGATTACCCAGCCTTTCTTAAGGTTACAGAAGCATCCCCGCCGCTTATTGCTATCAAAGGCAATGTTTCGGTTTTTCAAAAAACTTCCATTGGAATCATAGGATCCCGAAATGCCTCAGCCGCTGGCAAAAAGCTTGCGGCTCAATTTGCGCATTTTCTTGGAGAAGCTGATTTTGTAACAATTTCTGGGCTCGCTCGTGGAATTGATAGCATTGTACATCAAGCAAGTTTAAAAACAGGAACTGTTGCAGTCATGGCTGGAGGAATTGATCATATCTATCCTCCTGAAAATAAAAAGTTGCATGAAGATATTATCGCCAACGGTGGAGCCATCATCAGCGAAATGCCCATTTCTTGGAAGCCGCGTGCTATCGATTTTCCAAGAAGAAACCGTATTATTGCAGCTCTATCACTTGGTCTCTTGGTTGTAGAGGCCGCCCTGCGCTCAGGGTCCTTAATTACCGCACGTCAAGCAGCTGAAATGGGACGGTTAATTTTTGCCATTCCCGGTTCTCCACTTGATCCAAGATCTGTTGGTACAAACAATCTTATCAAAGACGGTGCTCTACTCACCACACATCCTTCTGACATTATAGAAACACTTACGCCACTAATTTCACCGATTCCAAATTCCCAACTCAATTTTTTTGAGGAACCATCCTCTTTACAACTTGAAAAGGAGAATTTTAATTTAGCAGATGAAAAAAACAGCAGTCTCTCTTTAGCAGATGATGATGATGCAGCACGTGCGGCAGTTCTCTCCGCTCTTTCAACAACGCCAATCGACTTAGACACACTCAGTATCCACTCAGGTGTTTCACTCCCAACTCTCTACCTCTTGTTGGTAGAACTCGAGCTTGCTGGAAAGCTTATTCGACACTCTGGTGGTTGTGTGTCATTGTCGAATCTTGATCTTCCCCAAGAGCCTCAGCACTATTAATAATGCTTTGCCCTTCTTTGGCAACCATATCCAAAAGCAATGCTAAAAGCGGACTATGCGCCTGACGCGCCATCTGATTCATTTGCTTTGACATGTCTGTAATATATTGGATAACTTTTAAATGATTTATAAACATAATCCTCTATCCTTGAGCATTTCCCCTCCTACCTCTCAATAGACGTTATCTTAGTATTTCGCCGTATGTTTTTGTAATAACAGTGGAAAATAAATCGTGTAATTCTATATAGGGTGTACTCTAATAATGACAATCATAAGTTGTACAATATTCATGTTTTTTATATGGCTAATATTTTTTTATGTGCTCTTAAGCAATTGGCATTAGCTATTCGCGTAAAAGGCGTTTATAAAAAAATTTTTATTTCAATATTTGGGTAAAATTATGAATATCGTTATCGTTGAATCTCCAGCAAAAGCAAAAACAATTAATAAATATCTTGGGTCTCAATACAAAGTTGTCGCATCATTTGGACATGTTCGTGATTTACCTGCAAAAGACGGTTCTGTTTTACCGGATCAAGATTTTTCTATGAA
Organism: Bartonella sp. TT121SHDZB; assembly: GCF_042193415.1. Classification (NCBI taxonomy): domain Bacteria; kingdom Pseudomonadati; phylum Pseudomonadota; class Alphaproteobacteria; order Hyphomicrobiales; family Bartonellaceae; genus Bartonella; species Bartonella sp. TT121SHDZB. The sequence continues at coordinate 98,610 of NZ_JBHILR010000003.1, forward strand.
ATGGGATATAGATTCTGCTGCCGCTAAACGTTTAAATGAAATAGCAAAAGCCGTTAAAGAAGCTGATAGCCTTATATTAGCAACAGACCCTGATCGTGAAGGGGAAGCTATTTCATGGCATATTCTGGATGTTCTTCATCAAAAAAAAGTTTTAAAAGATAAACCTATTAAAAGAGTTGTCTTCAATGCCATCACCAAAAAATCTGTGCTTGATGCTATGAATAATCCACGTGATATTGATACATCCCTTGTCGATGCTTATCTTGCACGTCGTGCTCTCGATTATCTCGTTGGTTTTACACTTTCACCTGTTTTATGGCGTAAACTCCCTGGTGCACGTTCGGCTGGTCGCGTTCAATCGGTTGCTTTGCGTATTATTTGTGACCGGGAATCAGAAATAGAACATTTTATCAAAGAAGATTATTGGTCTATTACAACACAGTTAAAAACCATCCGAAATGATAGTTTCCAAGCAAGATTGACGATGTTTAATCAAAGGAAGATTGGCAAGCTTGATATTCAATCTCAAGAACAAGCAGATCAAATTCGCTTTATGTTGGAGAAAGCGCAATATCATACACTCAGTGTTGAAGCAAAACCTACAAAAAGAAATCCTTTTCCTCCATTTACAACCTCTACACTACAACAAGCAGCTTCTTCAAAATTAGGATTTTCAGCTTCTCGCACTATGCAAATTGCCCAAAAGCTTTATGAAGGCATTGAAATTAATGGTGAAACGGCAGGGCTTATTACTTATATGCGTACCGATGGTGTGCAGATAGCACCAGAGGCTATTGATTCAGCAAGAAAAGTTATTCATGAAACTTTCGGAAAAGACTATATTCCTGAAAAGCCACGTTTTTATTCAACAAAGGCAAAAAATGCACAGGAAGCACATGAAGCGATCCGCCCAACAGATTTTCAACGCAATCCTAGTCAAGTCCGTAATTTTCTCGATAGCGATCAAGCAAAGCTCTATGAGCTGATATGGAAGCGTGCCATTGCCAGCCAAATGCGCTCTGCTGAAATTGAACGTACAACTGTTGAAATTGAAGCACAGCAAGGAGAAGAGCGTGCAAATCTACGGGCAACAGGATCTGTTGTTCGTTTTGATGGCTTTATTTCCGTCTACACGGATCAACGAGACGAAGAAAATAATGAAGAAAATGAAACAACACGTTTACCACAAATAAATACTGGTGAAGCACTTACAAAAGAAAAAGTTGAATCTGTACAACATACCACAGAGCCCCCTTCTCGTTATTCTGAAGCTTCATTAATTAAAAAGCTTGAGGAGTTAGGAATTGGTCGTCCTTCAACTTATGCCTCCACATTAGCGACATTATGTGACCGTGGATATATTGTCATTGATAAACGGAAACTTATTCCTGATGCTAAAGGACGTATTGTTACGGCCTTTCTTGAAAATTTCTTTAATCGCTATGTAGAATATGGTTTCACAGCAGATCTTGAAGAAAAGCTGGATCTTATCTCTGACGGCAAACTTTCTTGGAAAGACGTCTTAAGAGATTTTTGGGATGGATTTAATGCATCTATTAGCAATATCCAAGAACTCCGTATAACCAATGTCCTTGATGTTTTAAATGTAACATTAGCACCTCTCGCCTTTCCTGAACGCGAAGATGGAAGTGATGTGCGTTCATGTCCTCTTTGTAAAAATGGTCAATTATCATTAAAACTCAGCCGTTATGGCGCTTTTGTTGGCTGTTCTAATTATCCCGAATGTAAATACACACACCAACTTGGTACAGATATTGGAAAAGAGAATGAATTTGTGCGCAATGATGAACCTGTTATACTTGGTATTGACCCTGTAACAGGAAAAGACATCTCTCTTCGCAATGGCCGGTTTGGTCCCTATATTCAACTTGGTGAAAGCAAAGAAGTTAAGCGTGCAGGACTACCAAAAGAATGGCAGGCAGAAAATGTAACTTTTGATAAAGCCTTGGCTTTACTATCTCTTCCCCGTGAAATTGGCATTCATCCTGAAACTGGAAAAACAATCACGGCTACAATTGGACGATATGGTCCCTATCTTAGTCATAACGGAAAATCTGCGCGCCTTCTTCATGCAGATGAAGTTTTTGATATTGGTATCAATCGCGCTGTTACAGTATTGGCAGAACAACAAGAAAACAAAACCAAGCAAAGCAGAACAACACCTGAAGCATTGGCAACATTAGGAGAGCATCCGGAAGGAGGAACCATTACCGTGCGCAACGGGCGTTATGGTCCCTATGTCAATTGGGGTAAAATTAATGCAACATTGCCAAAAGATAAAGATCCCATTAGTGTAACATTTCCAGAGGCACTAGAACTTATATCGGCTAAAGCATCGAGTAAAAAAACAACTTCAAAAAGAGCTTCTTCTAAAACAAAAGCAAAAATAAAAGAGACATAAATTTTGGCTAAAGGTGAAAAAAACATAAACTCTCTCTCTTCATTCAAGGAAAAAAATTTTCCCAATAAGGAAGAAATCCTTTCCTTTATAAATGAGAATCCTAACCACTCAAGTAAACGAGAAATCGCCAAAGCCTTTAACTTAAAAGGCGATTCTCGAGTTTGGATGAGAGATATATTACGTGAGTTAAAAGATCAAAATCTTATATCTAAACAGCACAAAAAGAAAATAAACAAAGGAAAATTACCCCCTGTTGCTTTAGTCAAAATTAGCGGACGTGATAAAGATGGAAGTTTTATTGCACAACCTCTTGAATGGGAAGATTCTCCAAAGCCTAATATTGAAATACACTCTTTTCATCACATAAAAGGAAGTAGCATTGGTGTTGGAGATCATATTCTTGTAAAAGTTTTTCGAAATAAAAATTCTGAAAGCTCAAACCCCTCTTATACGGGACGAATTATTCGTAAAGTTGATGTATCTCCCAAAAGCGTATTTGCTATTGTACGAAAATTAGAAAATAATCAATGGCGCCTTGATCCTATAGACCGCAAAACCAATGAACTCATTGTTGAAATGTCTTCAGAAATGAAGATTGAAATTGGTGATCTGGTTGAAGTTGAAATAAAAAAAAATACTGGTTATGGATTAAAAAGTGCACAAATAAAAAGTGTTTTAGGGCATATTAAGAGTGAGAAAACACTCTCAATGATTGCTCTTCTCTCAAAAGGAATTCCTTATATTTTTCCCGAAAGCGTTCTTGAGCAAGTCAAACATATCAAAGCTGCTAATATGGATAATCGCGAAGATTGGCGACAATTACCATTTATTACAATTGATCCACCAGATGCAAAAGACCATGATGATGCAGTTTATGCAACCAAAGATAAGAACTCTGCAAATAATGGTGGCTGGATTATTGTTGTGGCTATTGCAGATGTTTCTTACTATATCAAAACAGGAAGTGCTTTAGATAAAGAAGCATTGAAACGTGGAAATTCTATCTATTTTCCTGATACTGTTGTGCCAATGTTGCCTGAACGCCTTTCTCATGATTTGTGCTCTCTGCGTGAAGGAAAAGAACGACCGGCTTTAGCCGTTCGTATGGTTTTTGATGCAAACGGTAATAAACGAAAACATAGTTTTCATCGTATTATGATGCGGGTGAGAGCCAAACTCTCTTATCAAGAAATGCAATTAGCAAAAAAAGAACATCTCAATGAAAAAAGTGCGCTCCTGCTTGAGAATATCTTACACCCCTTATGGGAAGCCTATGCATGCCTTAAAGCTGCGCGAAATCGTCGCCAACCACTAGAATTAGAAATAACAGAAAAAAAGATTATTCTTGATCAAAATGGATGCATAAAAGATGTTGTGAGTGAAGAACATCTAGAAGCACATCGTTTAATTGAAGAGTTTATGATACAAGCCAATATTGCAGCTTCTGAAACATTAAAAGAACATCATCAACCTTTCATCTATCGTATTCATGATAAACCCTCTCTTGCCAAACAAGAAATATTACGGAATTTTCTTCAAAGTTTAGGGATATCACTCGCCCGAAGTGCAGAACTGACATCAGCACGTCTGAATAGAATTTTAGAAAAGGTTGCTCATACTCAACAACAAGAACTCGTCAATCAAGTTATTTTGCGTTCACAATCACAAGCAGAATACAACCCTAAAAATAGCGGCCATTTTGGTTTAAATCTGCAGAATTATACACATTTTACATCACCAATCCGTCGTTATGCTGATCTTATTATTCATCGAGCACTCATTAAAGCTCTCAAATTAGGAAATGATCAATTAACAGATACACAAGAACAAAATCTTGCAGAAATTGCTACGCAAATTTCTTTATACGAGCGCCGTGCAATGATGGCTGAAAGAGAAACGATTGATCGACTTGTTGCTCACTATTTAACAAATAAAATTGGACGTATTTTTACAGGTCGCATCTCCGGAGTTACAAAAGCTGGCCTTTTTATCTCACTTGATAAACTCAATACAGATGGTTTTGTCCATATTTCTACGCTTAAAAATGATTATTATCATTTTGATGAAGCACAACATGTTCTTGTAGGACAGCGTAGCCATAAAGGCTATCAGCTCAGTGATGTTGTAGAAGTAAAACTTATAACGGTACAACCTTTTGCTGGTGCTTTATGCTTTGAGCTCTTAACAAAACCTCGTCCAATAAAATTTTCACCGACATCCTACTATAAAAACAAATTAAAAAAACAAAAGCATCTTTTTTATGGAAAAAGAAAATATTAAGCTTCTTATCCTCCATTAAATAGAATATGAATAATGAATTCAAGTTAAGAAATGACTTATATTATTTTATATATACAATCTTCTTTCTTTAGTATACAAGAGGTTAAATTTTATTGTTATATCTATAATAACTATATAAAAATCTTGCAGGCTTTTTATACTCAAGAGGTGAGAAAATCTGCAAAAGGAAGCTTGGGCTTTTTTCATTTCAGCACATCTTTTTATTATTCGAATAAACATAAAGTATCTTAAGTCATTCTCATGAAAAAAAAAGCTTTTGACTCTCAAAATAATTCTTTGCGTGCCATTATTGCAGCTATTGCAACCATTGGCACTGTTGGAACAGCATTGGGAATGGGAACACAACTTGTCTCTTTTCTTATGGCAGAAAAAGGACTTTCCAACAGTACGATTGGTTATAGTGGAACAGTTAGTGGAATAGCCACAATTATTGCAGCTATTTTTACGTCTCGAATTGCCTCATGCTTAGGCATCGCTCAAACAATATTGCTTATGATGGTGATAGGATCTTTAAGTTTTTTAGGATTCTATTTTTTTGATTCCATATGGGTTTGGTTTATTTTAAAGTTTATATTACATTTCAGCATGACAGTTATGTTTATCCTGTCAGAGTTTTGGATCAACAGTTATGCTCCCCCAAAAAAACGCGGTTTGATCCTTTCTATTTATGCTATTGTCTTAGGATTAGGGTTTATAATAGGTCTAACGCTGCTAGCAAAAGTGGGAACACAAGGATTTATTCCTTTTGCTGTTGGATATAGCCTTATTATACTTGCTACTATACCAATTCTTGCCGCTTGGAAACTAAGTCCAGAATTTCAAAAAAATCAATATATGCCATTTTTTCGTTATCTTTTTCACGTTCCAAGTGCAATGATGGCGGTCCTTGTTTACGGGGCCATTCAAATGGGCGTATTAACTCTTATAATCCCCTTTAGTTTATCCATTGGTTATAATGAGAATGAAGCAGCACATTTTATGGCAACCCTTGCACTTGGGAATATTTTCCTCTTAATTCCTATCAGCATTATAAGCGACTACGCCAAAGATCGACGCTACCCACTGATGAGTTGCGCTGTTCTAGGTTTTATAGGAACTTTTATAGTACCATGGATTCTTCAATATCCATGGGTTTTGATGCTTGATTTGTTTTTTCTAGGTGGTGTATCAGCGAGCCTTTATACAATTGGTCTTGCACATTTAGGAGCCCGTCTCAAAGGGCAAGAACTTGCAGCTGCTAATTCTGCTTTTATTTTTTGTTATGGAATTGGTATGCTCATCGGACCGACCTTTATCGGAAAATCCATGGATATCTTTAAACCCTTCGGTTTTTCAATAGCTATGGCTGTTTTTTTCGGTTTATATGTCATTTTGGTGTTTGTCCAACTTATGAGAAAATTAATCAGCTCTTGACTTTTTCGAGAACATCCGTACTGTTGCTGGAAAATCTGATGACTTCAGAAATAGGTTTTGATAGCAAGATAATATTTTTTCAGTATAAATAAGGTTCTTACATTATGGCTAAAGCAGCAACCATTAAGATCAAGCTTTTATCAACTGCAGATACTGGTTTTTTCTATGTTACAAAGAAAAACAGCCGTACCATGACAGATAAAATGAGCAAGCGTAAATATGATCCAGTTGTAAAAAAGCACGTTGAATTTAAAGAAACAAAAATTAAATAAATGAATTTATCATTGAATTGATAAGTTTTATAGTCCAAGAGAAATGTGGAAGTATTGCCTTCGGGGTTATTGTCTGAGGGTCGTTTTTTTATTTCTTTAAAAGTTTATTTTGAAATTTATATGACCTTGAATTTGTATGTTTTGTCCCAATTTGGATAAGTTGATTTATTATTTAAGTTGCTTACATATATCCTGCATGAGTATTTGATTGTCGTGGTATTTAACAAAAATTTTGTCGTTAAAACGAGATAGTGTTTCGTGATATGAATAAAAATTTCTTGAAAAGATTATAAGCAATACTAAATAAAATGCGTTAAATAAAAAATAGCAGTTTTTTATTTCATGAAAAATTTTTTTTCTTATTTTAATCTAAGAGGCTTTAATCTAAAAGTTATCGGTTTCAGTATTTTTGTTTCTGCTAGTATTCTTATGATTATGTCAACTTATTTTAAGCAGACTCAATCGTTATCTCAAAAAGAAAAAATTTCTTCTCAAAGCTCTGTGGAAGGAAGTGCATTAATCATTGATGGCGATACCATCATGATTTCTTCAATTAAGATTCGACTGGCTGGAATTGATGCTCCTGAACTTCACCAATTTTGTGGAAAAAAGGAGGCACGCTACCCTTGTGGGATTGAAGCAAAAAAATATTTAGAACAACTACTAAAAAATCAAACAGTTACATGTCTCTGGCATAAAACAGATAAATATCGCCGTATCCTTGCAACATGTAAAACAAAACAAGTTAGCAATATTAACGCAACGCTTGTACATAATGGTTGGGCTGTAAGTTATTATGAATACCCCAAAGAAGAGCAAGAAGCTAGAAGGAAAAAGAAAGGAATATGGGCATCAAGTTTTCAACGACCAAAAGAATGGCGCAAAGCAAATCCGCGCACAGAATAAGAAAAATACTCTTTAATTTTATTTACCAATGAAACAATGTAGCCCAATTATCAAACTTGAACAAAAGATCTATTCCTGTCGTGTTTGTATCCAACAACCCCATTATTTTCCTCCTCTTCCTCATGAACCAAATCCCGTCGTTTATTTATCCAATACGGCTTTGATTGCAATTGCAGGACAAGCACCAGGATTGCGTGTTCATAAAACTTCTATCCCTTTTAATGATCGTTCTGGTGAAAAATTGCGTAATTGGCTGGGTGTTACGAAAGAAGAATTTTATAATAAATCTCTCTTTGCTATTGTTCCTATGGGATTTTGTTTTCCAGGTTATGACAAAAATAAAGCTGATTTACCACCAAGACGTGAATGTCAAGAAATATGGCATGAAAAGATATTTCAAGCTATGCCTCAAATAAAGCTTGTTCTTGCTATTGGCCGTTATGCGCAAAAGTGGCACATTACAGAATTAAAACATAAAACCGTTTCTGCGACTGTTGGTGATTGGAGAAATATCCTTTCCATTTCTCAACCTCGAGGCTATAATGTTATGCCTTTGCCTCATCCATCATGGCGAAATACTTCTTGGTTACAGAAAAATCCATGGTTTAATGATGAGCTTATTGTACATTTACGTTGTTTAGTGCGTAAATTTTTATAAATTAAAGATATTGAGAATAAATTATGGACCGTCTTGATCGAAAAATTCTACATCTTTTGCAAGAAAATGCAACACTTTCTGTCGCTGATATTGCTAAAAAAGTTGGACTTTCGACCACGCCTTGCTGGCGTAGAATTCAAAAACTTGAAGAAGATGGTGTTATTCAGCGTCGCGTTGCCGTTCTTTCTCCAGAAAAAGTAAATGCGCATGTCACTGTTTTTGTTTCTATTCGCACAAATACCCATAGTCATGAATGGTTTAAGCGTTTTTCAAAAATTGTACAAGAATTCCGTGAAGTCATTGAATTTTACCGAATGAGTGGAGATATTGACTATTTATTGCGTGTTGTTGTTCCCAATATTGAAGCTTATGATCTTTTTTATAAAAAATTAATTTCTAAAATTGATATCCGTGATGTCTCATCTTCTTTCGCAATGGAACAGATTAAGTATACAACGGAACTTCCGTTGAATTATATCAAATTACATGAAAAGGTAAATGAGCAAAACTCTTAAGGCTTTTTTATATCTATCTCATTATCTTTTAGGCGTTCAAACTTTCTTGTTCCAAAACTGCCATTTGTGCATGTGTTAAAACAGCGGCTTTGACGATACCAGCTGCCATAGCTGCTCCTGTCCCTTCACCAAGACGCATTCCAAAATCTAGAAGTGGTTCTTTACCGATTTTTTTTAAGAGTTTACGATGGGCTTTCTCAGAAGAAACATGTCCAACAAGGGTATGATCAAGAGCTTTTGGATGCATTTTATAAAGGATCGCTGCTGCTGCAGTTGCCACAAAACCATCTAAAATGACTGGTATTTTTTCCATTCTTGCTGCTAAAATAGCACCAACCATAGCTGCAATTTCACGTCCTCCTAAGCGACGCATAATTTCAAAAGGATCATTAAAATGCTCCTTATGCAAAGAGACTGCTGTCTTAACCGCTGCTATTTTACGCTGATAAAAATCACCCTCCGATCCCATACCATTTCCTGTCCACTCTTCAACTTCTCCACCAAACAATGCTAAACATAAAGCTGAAGCTATTGTTGTGTTTCCAATCCCCATTTCACCAATACATAAAAGATCTGTTCCGCCAGCAATGGATTCCATTCCAAATGCCATTGTAGCAGCCGCACTTCGCTCATCCATTGCAGCATCTTTCGTAATATTCATTGTTGGATATTCCAATGCTAAATCAAATATCTTTAATCCAAGATCATAAGCTATACAAATTTGGTTGATAGCAGCACCACCAGATGCAAAATTTTGTACCATCCTTTGTGTCATAGATTGTGGAAATGGTGTAACATTCTCTTCTACAATACCATGATTTCCAGAAAAAATAGCGACCAAAGGTCGCGTTACGATAGGTTTTTCTGTACCCTTCCATCCCGCATACCAAACAGCAAGATCTCCCAGTTTCCCTAATGCTCCTTGCGCTTTTGTTAAGTTTTTTTGCCTTTTCTTTGCCAAAATCATAGAAAACTCATCAGCAACAGGTAAATTCGTAAGCAAAGCACGAAAATCATCAAATGGACTAACGGTCATGAGAATACCTTTTAAAATCTACAATGTTTAATGAAAATCACGTCATATATACAGGATATGAATAATTTATTGCTTTTTTAAACAGTGCTTTAAAAACGTTAAATATTATGAAAGCAATAATTTTTATATTCTATTTTCTCATCAAATAACGAACATGCAAAATATTATCAATATCTTATTACTATCTTTACACATCACCCCTAACCTATTCTCCTATTAAATAGGAGAAATAAGCGTGTTGTGTAATATATGAATCCTAATGTTCTTTCTATAACAAAAGTTATAAGTTTTTAAAAACTTATACAATTGAAGTCATCAAAATCATCGTAAAGAAAACAAAGCGCAAAAAATCTTAACTTTAACATAGGTTAATTGTCAGGCTGTTATTAAATGAGAGCATGAAAAGCTTCTTTCAAAATAGATATATCTGCATTTTGTTTTGTTGCATCATTTGATAATATTTGTCGCCATCGACGTGCCCCCTCTCGCCCATGAAATAAACCAATCATGTGACGTGTCACGTGAGAAAGCCGCCCTCCCGATGCAATATGTCGAGCCGCATAATCACACATAACCTCAATAAGATCACTTTCACTCAGATTATTTTGCGCCTCACCATAAAGTTCAAAATCAATATGTTTTAACAAAGTTGGATCATGATAAACTTGGCGACCAACCATAACAGCATCACAGAAAATCAAATGCTCTTTGATCTCATCAATCCATTTAATTCCACCATTTATCCCAATGAATTTATGAGGGTATTTACGTTTCAATTTATAAACCCTTTCATAATTAAGGGGCGGAATATTACGGTTTTCTTTTGGACTCAATCCTTTTAGCCATGCCTTGCGTGCATGTATCCAGAGCGCATCGCATCCAGCATTCCAAACCTGATTAGCCAAAAGATCTAATGCTAATTCTTCATCTTGTTCGTCCACTCCGATCCGACATTTGATAGTTACGGGTATCGTAACCTCTCGTTTCATCGCTTCCACAGCATTTGCCACAATGTCTGGATGTAACATCAAACAAGCTCCAAATACACCTGCTTGAACACGATTTGATGGGCAACCGACATTGAGATTTATTTCATTATAGCCAAAATCTTCAGCAATCCGTGCAGCTTCTGCCAACTTTTTCGGATCTGCTCCCCCTAATTGTAATGCAACTGGACATTCTTTATGGCTAAAAGCCAACAATTGATCTCGAACACCATGAATGACAGCATCTGCGACCATCATTTCCGTATAAAGAAGAGCTTTTTTCGTTAAAAGACGATAAAAAAACCTACAATGTCGGTCTGTCCAGTCCAACATTGGTGCGACTGCAAATTTTACAGGTGATGGAAGATTGTAAAATATCATGAGGCGACTACTCTCATATCCCCATAGCTCTCTCTTTATACATAGAAAAATACTTACTTTTATTTTACAGAAAGTGTTATTCTTTTATACGATCACGCGTATAATAACAGCCTCTTTCTATCAATTGTTTCCTTCAATTGATAGAAAAGTTTATTACAATCAATCATAATAAAATACAATATCGCACTTCTTATAGAATCATGTTCAGATATATGAACATGAAAGAAGAAGATTTTCACTGTAACATAAAAAACTTATTTACAAGTCCTTCTTAAAATCCCCATTACGCCTCTATTTTTACATGATTTAGCACAGCGTTTAAGACAATAAATGATAAATTAAAACATTATACAATTTTTTATGATAGGCTTAATTTTCTTTAGAATTTTCCAACTTATTGTGCAAAAAACACGATAGAAAGTATTTTTATCTCCTCCTTAAGAAAAGAACAAAACTTCTTATTTATATGAATCTAATTATAAAACATTTTCTCTCAACGCGTTCTTTATTAGATTTCACTTCATAGGATAGACAAATTTTACCCTAAATATTCAACCTAATTTTGCCATTGTATGGTTGTTGCAAACAAAAAACTAAGATGAGGGCACAGACGAGCATTATTTTTTAACATGTGTGAATGTACCTTATATCAATATCTCTTGGAGAAAAATATTCTACAATATTGCAAATAAAATCTGTAAAATTAAATGATTATAAATGTTGTTCAATCTCTTTTTGGCTCTGCATATAGGAAGAAAGAGTATCAACCTCTTGCTCATTAAAGAGAAGTCCAAGTTTTGAACGACGCCATAACACATCTTCACATGCTTTAGCCCATTCTTTTTCCATCAACCATTTTACTTCTATTTCATAAAGCCCATGTCCAAAATCTTTTCCTCTGTCCGCCTTACCATTTGCAAATATCACTAAGGCTTCTGTGCCGTAGGAGCGTGCAAGTCTGTGGTGTGTAAAGGCATCTAAATCTGGCATTAAAAAAGCAATTTTATTTTCAATTACATCTAATTTATTATAGTGAAAATCCCCCCCTGGAAGGGGTGCATTAGCTGTCCATGACGCTCCCTTTTTACCAAGTGCTTTTTCAACAAATTTCATCGCATCTTCAGCCAACTTACGATAAGTTGTAATCTTTCCACCATAAAGATTAAGAATCTTTGGTGCACTTCCTGTTCCCATTTCTCTTAAAACATAATCGCGCGTAATTTCTTGTGCTTTTGAAGCTCCATCATCATAGAGTGGACGAACTCCAGAGTAAGACCAGACAATCGTTTCAGGTAATACTGGTTGTATGAAATATTCACTGGCTGCTGCGCAGATATAGTTTATTTCTGTATCAGTAATATGAGCATCAGCTGGATCTCCCTGATAGTTACAATCTGTTGTTCCAAGCAAGGTAAACTCTTCTTCATACGGAATAGCAAATATAATACGCCCATCACCATTTTGAAAAATATAAGCACGATCATGCGTATAAAGCTTGGGAACCAAAATATGAGAACCTCTAACAAGCCGTATTGGTGTGTGTTCTTTACAATCTAATACGCTTGACAAAACACGATCAATCCAAGGACCTGTCATATTCGCGACATAAGAAGCTGTGACATTATATTTTTTACCGTTTAATTTGTCTTGAAGAAAGACACGCCATTTTTTGTCTTCTCTTTTTAAAGAGAGAACTTTTGTCCGTACTTTTATATCAGCTCCCCACTTTTCTGCATCACGAGCATTGGCAATGACTAAACGCGCATCATCTACTCTTGCATCAGAATATTCAAAACCTCTCTGATATTCTTTTTTTAGTGTAGCGCAAAACTTTTTTGAAAAATTAATCGTTTTACTGCGCCACAATTTCTGATTCCAGCTCCCTAAATAATCATAAATAAAAAGTCCAAAACGCAACATCCAAGCAGGGCGCAATTCTTTATGATAAGGAAGAAGAAAACGCAAAGGGCGTACAATATGTGGCGCTATGCGTAAAATGATCTCGCGTTCTTTGAGTGCCTCACGAACAAGTTTGAACTCATAATGTTCAAGATAACGAAGACCACCATGAATAAGTTTTGTTGATGCACTTGAAGTCCCTGATGCAAGATCTTTCATTTCAGCTAATCCCACTTTAAAACCGCGTCCAGCTGCATCTCTTGCCAATCCACACCCGTTTATCCCTCCCCCAATGATAAACAGCTCATAATGCATTGTGGTTTTCATAATTTCACTTTTCATTATTCAATTTTGTTTCACAGTCCTCAATAAAGCAACAATAAAAAACAATACAAGTGTTCTTCGTTGTATTATCAACGTACTTTTTCCTAAAATAAACACGCACAAAAAGCTTTTGATACCCTTATACATCAAAAAAACATTTGACAAATTAAAGAGATGATTTTTCATCCTCTAGGCAACATAATCTTTGCAAATGTACATCATATGAAAGCTTTTTAGAGAAAAATTAATGTTTTTTCTCATTTGAGAATACACACTATAGCTAAATGCTTTATTGCACATAGAGAACGCTTTTCATATAGTTCACTCAATGACACAATAAAAAATGTAAAGGTATACAGATGACTCATCAACCTCAAAACTCGAAAATAACAGTTATTTCAAAAATTTTAGTCCCAGTTATGTTGAGTATTTTAACCTTTTCACCTTCTTTATCAAACGCAACATCACAGCAAAAAGTAACCAATCATTTAAGCTTAGAAAAACTTAAAGCACAACTTTTAGAAGATTCTAGCTTTTTATCTAAGCTTAAAGAAACAATGGCTCCGCATACTGATTCTCAGCATATTCAACAAATTGTCAGAGAGTATCTTCTTACTCATCCAGAAATTTTGATTGAAATGCAGCTTATCCTTCAAGATAAGCTGGGAAGACAGAATGAAGATGAAAGTCAAAGCTCAATTATTCATTTATTAGAAAAGGAAATTTTTCATTCTCCTCATGACGCTGTTTTGGGGAATCCAAATGGTAAAAAAGCACTTGTTGAGTTTTTTGATTACAATTGTAAGTTTTGTAAAAGTTCCTCTTCATATATAGAAGACTTGATAAAAGAATCCCCAGATCTACGGGTTATTATCAAAGATTTACCAATTTTGGGATCTGATTCTATGGCTACCCATATCGTTGCCTACGCATTTCGAAAACAATTCCCAGAAAAATATCCTCAGTTTCACAAAACACTTTTAATGCATCAAGGGCGCGCAAATGAAGCTAAAGCTATAAAAATAGCTGTTTCATTAGGAGCTGATGAAAAAAAACTCCGTAATGCAATAAAAGATCCTAATCTGCAAAACACTTTTAAAAAAAATATTCAAATTGCCTCTACACTTCATATTACGGGAACACCTTCTTACATCATTGGTAATAAAATATTCATCGGCGCAGTCAGACAAGATATTTTAAAACAAGCGATAGATAATACACAGTAAATGCCTGATCAATTTTAGGCAGAATACTGTAAATGAGGTAATTTTATGCTTTCTCTTTTTTGACAACAGGCTTATAAGTGCAATTTTGCGTAAAGCGGATACGAGTTCAAAATTGCAAAATATAATGACTTAAAGGAAATAAATATCTTTAAAGCCTCAAAAGATATGATCCCTAATCTAGAAATATTCGATCATAAAATGAGATAATGACGCTCTTTATTGATCAAGGAGTTGGAAATAAAATGGCAACAAAAAAAATGGATTCGGCTAAATATACCGCAATTGATACGAAAATTATTCGTGATCTTGCTGAAATTTTGAATGATACAAATTTAACGAACATTGAAGTTGAACAAGGAGAGCTTCGTATTTGTGTCTCACGCCAAAACACCTCAACTTCTTCCGAGCAAGCAATCTATGCTCCTTTTTCTACTCCCACTTTTTCTGTAACATCTTCTCCAGTTGCAACAACCGAATCTCCTCTACAACCTATTCAAGAAGATAAATCAAAAAACACTATAACCTCTCCAATGGTTGGAACAGCTTATCTTGCACCTTCACCAGGCGCGCAACCTTTTGTAGAAGTAGGACAAAATGTTTCTGAAGGGGAGACATTACTTATTATTGAAGCCATGAAAACAATGAATCAAATTTCATCACCACGCTCAGGCACGGTAACTACTGTTCTTGTCAAAGATGGACAACCTGTTGAATTTGGTGAACCACTTATTATTGTTGAATAAAGCGAGGGGCAACCATGATTCGAAAAATCCTCATTGCTAATCGGGGCGAAATTGCTCTTCGTGTTTTACGTGCATGTAAAGAACTTGGCATAAAAACTGTCGCTGTTCACTCTACTGCTGATGCAGACGCAATGCATGTTCGTCTTGCTGACGAAAGTGTCTGTATTGGCCCTCCTCCTGCTCGCGATTCTTATTTGAGTATTCAGCAAATTATTGCTGCTTGTGAAATTACAGGAGCTGATGCTGTTCATCCAGGTTATGGCTTTCTTTCTGAAAATGCAAAATTTGCAGATGTTCTAGAAGCCCATAATATTACATTCATCGGTCCAACGGCGGCTCATATTCGGATCATGGGCGATAAAATCGAAGCCAAAAAAACTGCCAAAAAACTTGGTATTCCTGTCGTTCCAGGTTCAGATGGAGCTGTCACTGAAGAATCAGATGCTTTGCGCACTGCTCGTGAAATTGGTTATCCAGTTATTATCAAAGCTTCTGCCGGTGGTGGAGGACGTGGTATGAAAGTCGTTCATTCTGAACAAGAATTTTCTATAGCTCTCAAAACAACGCGTTCAGAAGCAAAAGCAGCTTTTGGTGATGATGCTGTTTATATAGAGAAATATTTAGAAAAACCCCGGCATATTGAAATTCAAGTTATAGGTGATGGTGCGGGCAATGCTATTCATTTAGGAGAACGCGATTGTTCACTTCAACGACGGCATCAAAAAATATGGGAAGAAGCTACGTCACCTGCACTTAATGAAACTGAACGGAAAAAAATTGGTAGTATTGTTGCAAATGCCTGTGCCCAACTTGGATACCGTGGAGCTGGTACTATTGAATTTCTCTATGAAAATGGCGAATTTTATTTTATTGAAATGAATACGCGTTTACAAGTCGAGCATCCTGTAACTGAAGCAATTACAGGTATAGATTTAGTCCATGAGCAAATTCATATTGCATCAGGATGCAAGCTTTCAATGACACAGAATGATGTCTGTTTTTCTGGTCATGCCATTGAATGCCGTATTAATGCAGAAGATCCTATTAACTTTACGCCATCACCTGGAATCATTACACATTTTCATACACCAGGGGGGTTGGGAATTCGCGTTGATTCAGGTGCTTATTCAGGTTATCGTATCCCTTCTTATTATGACAGCATGATTGGAAAGCTGATTGTTCATGGACGTACCCGTTTAGAATGTATGATGCGTTTACGGCGTGCTTTAGGTGAATTTGTCGTCGATGGGATAAAAACTACACTACCTCTCTTTCGTGATCTTATTAATAATCAAGATATTGCTGATGGTAATTATAATATTCACTGGCTAGAAAAATACCTTGAGCATCAATCAATGTCTTTAGATTCGTAATTCAAATAGTGAATTATCAGTAGAGATTCTATAAGATGTCAACATAAGGATAATTCCAACATTACTGTAAAAAGTATTAAAAAAGAAATAAGCTGATTATTTTTTATTTGTTATATAGTTTTCTTTTAATATGCACAAAAATTGATAATTTTCTGTTTTCCTTTTTGTGACTTTGTGCTAGCTTTTATATGGTTACGCCCTTATAGCTCAGTTGGTAGAGCACCTGATTTGTAATCAGGGGGTCGGGAGTTCGAGTCTCTCTGGGGGCACCACTTTTTTGTTTTTAACATACTGAAATATATAGATTTTTTCTTTAAATAGCCATTTTCAGACCACCTTTTAGACTACCTTCTACAGCTTATATAATTTTACCTAATTTGTTCTTATTTGCTCCTTATTTTTCTTTGGAGTGAAGTCTAAGATCTCTTTTTTTCTCCATCTCACTGCTCTCCCTAGCTTATATGGCTCTGGAAACACCCCCTTGAAGCACCCAATTACGAATCGTTGTTGTGAATACACTAAAAAGCTGTGCGCATTCATGTGTTGCTACATATCTATCGCTATCATCAAATATCATCTCATTACCTTTCTCTTTTTTATATTAATTAAATGGACGGAAGTGCTAGGAGGCATGTGGAGCACTCCAATTTTAAAAAATCTGCAAGTTTATTTTTTAAATGTATTTAATTTCATATTTCCAATCAGGCATTGAGTGAGAGCTAACTCTAATTATCTTTTGAAAATCCGTATTTTCTACTTATTAGATTTTTACGAACATCACATAAAGTTTTGATCTTATTTTCTATGAGACAATTAAGATAATTCTCAAGGAACGCACTGATTATTGGCTTTTTCTCAGATCTTGGAGGTTTATTAAAATACAAATTCTTTTCTTAAAAAAACTATAACCTTCTGCTCAACTAAAAGAATTTTTATTGTTTATTTTTTGTTTTTTTCTCAAAGAGATGTGGACTTTCAATAATAAGCTTTTCTCGCGCTTTTTGTAACTGTTTAATGACTTCATCAATTTTTGATGGAGAACAAAAAGATTCTTGGCTATTCAACAAATGCAGCCTCTCTTTCCCCTCATATAAACATTGCATCTGAGATTGAAGCATTCTAACTTCTTGAAAGAAGAGACGTCCAGTTTCCTTAAAACCGTTATTAAGTGAAAAAAGTTGATCAGAAATGGATAACAGAATTTGTTTTAAAAAGCGCTCATTTTCTTGGCGTTTACGATATTCTAGAATAAGAGCATGGCTTATCTCATCTAATTGTTGTTTTGTAGAATCAATTTGACGTAATAAATTTGGTTTTTCCCCCATATCACCTTTTCTCACCTTCACTAGCATAGCATGAATGTCTAACAACTTAATTGCGGAATGAGATAAATAATCAACAACTGTAGGTATATTGACATAGCGTTTCCATGCAATCATCACAAACTCACCTAATGACTGTTTTTTTACATTCATTCCGCTATTCATTTTTCATTTTACAACGCCATTCTAAAGAAAGTGCTAAAAAATATTACCCCCAATGTATTATTCGATGGAACCCCTTCTCTCTTTTCATTATCAACGCAGAATCCGTGGAGAGAGAAAACGTACAGGTGTATAAAGGATAAGATGTGTTGTTTTCTCCAACACACTACTACCATCAGCAAGCAGGGCTTGACTAGGTGACAATTCTGTACCTTGCATAATTGTTGAAGCCAAAGAACCTTCTCGAGAAAGAGCCATCAACGTTGGTGAAGACGCAAAGACACTGTGTGCTCCCCCATCTACATGAGAGAAATCAAGAACAGCTATTCCATTTTTACGCAACATCTCAATATCTGAGCCATCGCCCACACGATGATGTCCACCCGTAAGACGTCCTGAAACAGCGAGAGCTTTATCCGCTCTGGATACTAAAATAGCTGTTGGCTGTGGGAGTTTTTTAATATCATTAAGTTGACGCTCAAATACATCAACATCAATGTCTGGTGCTGCCATTAATAAACTTGTAATACGACGAATAGGCTTATATTTTCTCTGTAAAGCTAAAGTTCTAAATGCCTCCATTAGAACAAAATTGCCCATAGAATGCGCAATAACCGAAATCTGATCAGCATTGGTTTCGCTCATAAGTATCAAAAGCTCTATTAATCCATCACGAGCAAAATTAGCACTGTCTCGATCATAAATATAAAGAGGAACAGATCCAGCGGAAGGCCAAGAATAATGCACAGCGACAACATTTAAAGAATAATCGTGTGTAAACTGTGCTGTACGAAATGTACCATCTGCAAAATTATTATTATATCCATGGATAAAAAGAAAAATTTCTCTTTTTCCTTTTGGCTTTTTTGCTAAAGCAGCATTTAACTGCTGTTTAAACTGTTCTTTATTATCGTATTTTTGCAACGCTACTGCTGCAAAATACTTATCATGTGTAGGTTTATACGCATTTATTTCAACAACACCCTTTACATGTTGCTGAGGAATTCCTACGTCAACGCGATTATAATGTACTTTATTTGATCGCTCTGCACCATAAGGTTGAGCGTAATTATTTTGCATCATACGACTTGTTGCAACATACACTGGAATGATGGCTTTTGGAGAAACTGGTTTTCCTACAACTTCTCTTTCTACTGCAATCATAGAAGGAGTTGCATGTATCCCATGCCAAAGCACAGCACGAGAATCGCTACATGCTGATAATAAAGAAATACAAATAAGAAATATTAAATACTTTAAAACCACCATACTTCTCACTGCAACTCCACCCACCCCGTATCAAAATATAACATTTCAAATGCACAGATTAAAGTAATAAAAAATGAAACATTATTGAGGATACACCAAATAAATAACATACAAAGAAAGATTTTTCTATAATGCGCATCCCTCTCTTCACACAATTTTCTCTCGTTATTGAGAGATTAATTGCTAACTGGTGCGGTCGAGAAGACTCGAACTTCCACGGGTTGCCCCACAGCGACCTCAACGCTGCGCGTCTACCAATTCCGCCACGACCGCACGTGTAAAGAAAAAAACTTGGTTTTTAAGCCTTTAACAAATCATCAAGAAAGGTACAAGCCAATTTTCTTTTTCTCATAATTTATTTTATTCAGACGACTTATAACTTAATAGAGATTATGAAAAATATGGGCTCTACTATGACCTTTGAACCATCATCATAAAATGTGCTTGTGCCGCTTGATCTTTTTCATAATAACCATGAAAGTTTTTTGTAATTGTTGTAGAGCCCTGTTTTTGGATTCCTCTCATAGCCATACACATGTGCTCAGCCTCAATCAATACTGCGACACCATGAGGCTTCAGATACGTTTTTAACGCGTGAGCCACTTGCGCTGTCATAGCTTCTTGAGTTTGTAAACGACGAGAAAAAATATCTACAACACGTACAATTTTTGAAAGCCCAACAATTTTTGCATTAGGAAGATATGCTATATGTGCTTTCCCAATAATTGGGATCATATGATGCTCACAATGTGAATAAAAAGGTATATTCTTTACGATTACGGCTTCATTGTATCCTGAAACCTCTTCAAAAACTGTACCTAAGGTTTCTTTAACCGATTGACTATAACCATCGAAAAGCTCGCGATATGCCTTGGCTATACGTTTTGGAGTATCTAAAAGCCCTTCTCTATTTGGATTTTCCCCTATCCATAAGAGTAATGTACGAATCGCTTCTTCCACCTCTTCAATACTCGGACGCTTTTCTTCAGATAAATTTGCGTCTTCTTTAACAACATTACGCATTCAAAAACTCCAAGTTTACTCTATACAAAGCATTTGCTCCATACCTATCTCATTTTGTATAATCTCTATATAAGCGAATTAAAAGTTTAAACAATCACGACTCTCAAAATTTCAGGCAATAGCGCATGATTGATAATATCTATAACGATAAAATACTTAAATATGCTGCACATATAAGCAAAATTGGGCGTCTTAATAATCCTGATGCAACATCAAGAAAACATGCACAGCTTTGTGGTTCGACAATCACTGTAGATTTAAAAGTGGAAAATGGTATCATTACGGATTTTGCCCACGAAATACATGCATGTGTGCTAGGGCAAGCTTCGGCTTCACTTTTAGCATCTCATATCATCGGACAAACAACACAAGATCTTAAAATATTGCGTGAAGTTATCTACCAAATGCTAACGCAAAATGGTCCTTCTCCTCAAGCTCCATTTGAGGATTTTTCTTGCTTACAGCCCATTAAAGACTATAAAGTGCGCCATGCAGCAACACTACTACCCTTTGATGCAACGATAGACTGCATTCAAAAAATTGAAGAAAAATAAATGTTCAAATCACAATCTAGACAAAAAAAATTGACTCGAAATTACACAGGCACTTGGCAAAAAACACCCGGACGATTATTGGGTATTTTCTTAATACGTTTCTATCAAATAACACTTTCGAGTCTTATAGGCAATCAATGTCGCCATGCCCCGACTTGTTCAGAATATACATATGAAGCGATTGCACGCCATGGGCTTTGGGCTGGTGCATGGATGGGACTCTTTCGTATCATGCGTTGTGGGCCCTTTGGAACAGATGGCTTTGATCCAGTCCCTCCATCGCTTGGAAATTCTTGCTGTTTTTATAAACCTTGGCGTTATTGGAAAATTTCTGACAAACACAACAAATAATCCTTTCCTTTTTTCATATGTATTGATAAAAAAATCAGTCTATAAGCTTTTTACTCAATTTTCACAAAACCATCCGCAATCGTTAGCGGAATTGGATTAAAAGGGTGTTTTTATGTCTTGCTCTATTTCTCTTTTTTTTCCCGATGGTTCAAAACGTAATTACCCCGCCGAAATGACAGGCTTGGAATTGGCAGAATCCATTTCTAAATCACTTGCAAAAAAAGCAGTCGCCTATAGTCTTGATGGTATCATGCGGGACTTATCGGATCCATTGGGACAATCTGGTCAAGTAGAGATTATTACACGAGAAGATTCACGCGCTCTTGAGCTCATAAGGCATGATTGCGCTCATGTCCTTGCTGAAGCAGTGCAAGAGCTCTTTCCTGAAACGCAAGTAACAATAGGTCCTGTTATTGAGAATGGATTCTATTATGATTTTGCTCGCCAACAACCTTTTACATTAGATGATCTCACCGTCATTGAAAAGAAAATGCGTGAAATTATCCAACGCAATAAACCTTTTAGAAAAGAAATTTGGTCTCGTGAAAAAGCGAGAAGAGTTTTTTCTGAGAAAAAGGAATTTTATAAAGTTGAACTTATTGATAGCATTCCTGAAAATCAAGATTTAAAAGTTTATTATCAAGGGGAGTGGTTTGATCTTTGCCGCGGACCACATATGCAATCTACAGGGCAAATTGGGAATGCTTTCAAATTAATGAAAGTTGCAGGAGCTTATTGGCGTGGCGATGCCAATAATCCAATGCTCACAAGAATTTATGGAACAGCATTTGCAAATGAAAATGACTTAAAAGCCTATCTCCATATGCTAGAAGAAGCTGAAAAACGTGATCATCGCCGCTTGGGACGTGAAATGGACTTATTTCATTTTCAAGAAGAAGGGCCAGGAATGATTTTTTGGCACAAAAAAGGTTGGAAAATGTTCCAAAATTTGATCGGCTATATGCGTAGACGCCTTGATGATCATCAATATGCTGAAGTTAATGCTCCACAAGTTCTCGATAGATCACTCTGGGAAATATCTGGCCATTGGGGTTGGTATAAGGAGAATATGTTCAAAGTAATTTCAGCAGCAGAAGATTCAGATCATGGGAATGTTTATGCCCTTAAACCAATGAATTGCCCTGGTCATGTGCAAATTTTTAAACATGGTTTAAAATCTTATCGTGATTTGCCTATTAGACTTGCTGAATTTGGACTTGTTCATCGTTATGAGCCTTCAGGCTCTTTACATGGTCTTATGCGTGTGCGTGGTTTTACACAAGATGATGCGCATATTTTTTGTACTGATGAACAATTAGCCGATGAATGTCTCAGTATTAATGATCTTATTTTATCAACTTATGCTGATTTTGGTTTTAAAGAAATTAGTCTTAAGCTTTCAACACGTCCAGAAAAACGAGTTGGATCTGATGCATTATGGGATCATGCAGAAAGTATCATGGAATCTGTCCTTAAAACGATTGAAACAAAATTTGCAGGACAAATCAAAACAAGCATCCTTCCAGGTGAAGGAGCATTTTATGGTCCAAAATTTGAATATACATTAAAGGATGCTATCGGTCGTGAATGGCAATGTGGAACAACACAAATAGACTTTAATCTCCCTGAACGTTTTGGTGCATTCTATATTGATAAAGATTCAGAAAAACGTCAACCTGTTATGATCCACCGTGCTATTTTGGGATCTATGGAGCGTTTTCTTGGTATATTAATCGAAAACTTTGCTGGACATATGCCACTTTGGCTTGCTCCTGAACAAATTGTTGTTGCAACAATTACATCCGAAGCAAATGAATATGCCCAAAAAATAACAGCAAAACTTAAAGCTGTTGGGCTTTCCGCAACAACAGATCTCCGCAATGAAAAAATTAACTATAAAATACGAGAACATTCTTTACAAAAAGTCCCCGTAATTTTGGTATGCGGCAAACGTGAGGCTGAAACAAACAGCGTAAATATACGCCGCTTAGGAAGTACGAATCAAACCTCTTTATCTGTAGAAGATGTGATTAAGCAACTCTCAAATGAGGCAACACCTCCAGATTTACAGCGTATAATAAATGCGTAACATCACAGAAAATGGTAAAATATTAATTTTTCACTATAAATCATCAATTTTTATATAAAATCAAACGATTTGATACTGTAGTATTTTTGGGGGAATACATGATTACCTATCACCAGAAAGGATCACACTCTCAAGGCAGATTGGTAAAAAGTTCAATGTAAGAACTGTTACAAAAATCTTAGACAATTTTGAATATTAATTAAATACCAATTGATAGCATTAATCTCTTATCTTTATAATAGGAAGATGGTGCTACTATCACGGATAGATCATTACGATAATTATCGTAACATCAAGAAAAAACTAAAAACAAGATTATATTTATGAAAATAATATGTAACTTAGTTAAACGATAATCTACCATTACTCATATTAAATAAGAATCTTGGATATCATAGAATTCTCTCATTTCAAATCTGTTTATGTTGAATCAATCAAAATCATTCGCTTGCACATGACAAGCGGAATGAGTGTGTAGATAAAAACTATTAAAAAATCACTAAAAAATACTTCTTATGAATCGTCTCAAGTGCCAAGAATTGTCGCAAACATTGGAGGCGAGTAGACAATATAATGGTAATGCCGACTTGCTCCTTCACAGGCGTAAAAATGGTGATGCTCGATAGATTTACCATTATATTATTCATAGGTACCGTTACAAAATGATTTTAGGGTCTTTAAGAAATATCTTTTAAAAACCAGCACATGAATTGGCACCCCAATAGCACTCTACATCCCGCAATTTTCACTGACCAAATATCGCTTTAATTTCCCTGAAAATTATAAAGCTGAATTAAAGGAAAATGGCAAAATTTGGCGTTAATTCTTTCCCCTCTTTATATTTTATCAAATTAAAAACTCTTATTAAAAAACTAGTCAAATATACACATAGTACGTTAGTTACTCGCTTAACATATAAAGCTCGGAGCCTACTTATAAAACATCTCAATATTTACGAAACACATTATCGCGCTAAACACTATGTTGATTTACAATAAGACTTTTAAAACACATATTTTGCTAAAAAATAAAATAAAAAAATATTATTGTCATCGTGCTCTATCAAGAACTCGTTTACATTCAATGAGTTCAAACAATATTTCTTGCAACAATGCTTTATCAGTTTTATCTTTATAAAGATTCACAGAACCAACAGAGGCTTCTCCCTCATTCCTTATGAAACTCAAAAGCCCAAAAGAAGATTTCTTAGGTTTATTGCTAGCATTTTCAAACGTTTGTTCTGCGTGTTTTTTCTCTATGACAACATTCATGGCATCAAGATCGCCATTACCAAATGCAGTCACAAAAGCAACACCATTTTCTTTCAAAAGACGCTGTACACCTTTTATTGTATAACCTTGATCATACAATAACTGCTTAATACCACTGAGCAAATTAACATCAATCGGACGATAATAGCGCCTTCCTCCTCCACGTTTCATTGGTTTAATCTGCCTAAAACGTGTTTCCCAGAATCTCAAGACATGCTGCGGAAGCTCCAACAACTCGGCTACTTCGCTAATTGTGCGAAAAGCATCAGAGCTTTTATCCATTTTGCAACACCTTATCTAAAACACAACAAATGATTTGACAACGATTCATTATGCCTCAATTTCCCAACAAGATTAGTCAAAAATAGGACTAAATTGACTACTTACCAAACAGTTTTTCTAAAAAACACAGGACTTTAATTTATATTTTATACATTTTTTTAATAAATACCAAACATTATTACGCATTTAATTATGAGATATCACTTTTCTGCCTTGCTCGATGCGAATCTAAAATTCTCTGTTTAAGGACATTTGCAGCCTTAAATGTTACAACACGTCGTGGCGGAATAGGTGCTTCAACACCTGTTTTGGGATTACGCCCAACACGTTCATTTTTACTGCGAACTTGAAAAGTTGCAAAAGAGGAAAGTTTAACAGCTTCACCTCTTGCAAGTGAGTTGCAAATCTCATCCAAAACCAATTCGACCAAAGCTGCTGATTCAGTATGTGACAAGCCCACTCTTTTACAAACTACGCTCGCTAAATCTGCACGCGTTACTGTCTTACTTGTCATTATAACCACCTATTAAAATATTAAAAATTAAAAAATGACTTATACGTTTTATTCAAATATGGTCAAGTAACCATAATTTACCAACGAATAAGAATTGCTCCCCATGTAAATCCACCTCCCATAGCTTCTAACATGATAAGATCTCCTTTTTTTATCCTTCCATCACAAATAGCTGTTGTTAATGCCAACGGAACTGATGCTGCAGACGTATTACCATGTTGATTAACGGTAATCACAACTTTATCTGATGAAATTCCCAGTTTTTTAGCAGATGCTTCAATAATGCGCTTATTAGCCTGATGAGGTACAAACCAATCTAGTTGTGAAGAATCGATACCTGCAGCTGCAAAACAATCATCCACCACATCCGTTATCATACCAACAGCATATTTAAAAACTTCTCGTCCCTCCATACGTAAATAGCCTGTCGTTTGTGTTGTTGAAGGTCCACCATCAACATACAGCTTATCTATATAAGCACCATCAGAACGCAGTTTCGCAGATAATATACCACGCTCCAAAGTAATTCCCCTCTCAATTTCTTGTGCTTCCAAAATAACAGCACCCGCACCATCACCAAACAAAACACATGTCGTACGATCTTCCCAATCTAAAATTCGAGAAAATGTATCAGAACCAATAACTAAAATCCTTTTAGCTGCTCCACACCGTAAATAAGAATCTCCTGTTATTAAAGCAAAAATAAAACCAGAGCAAACAGCCTGAATATCAAAAGCAAATCCATGGCTCATTCCCAGAGCATACTGAATTTCAACAGCAGAAGCAGGAAAAGTACGATTTGGTGTCGAGGTCGCTAAAATAATACAATCAATATCCTTTACTGTAAGACCAGCATTTATAAGAGCTGCTTGCGCAGCTTCAATTCCTAAAGAAACCGTTGTTTCATTTTCATTGGCAATATAACGTTGATGTATTCCTGTACGCTGAACAATCCATGAATCTGATGTTTCAACAAACTTTGCAATCTCATCATTTGATAAAATTTTTTTCGGCAAAGCACTTCCTACACCACGTATAATTGACCGAATCATTCAGCTCTTACCTTTTCTTCAGATTTTTCATTTCTATTATAAGAGCTCATCATAAGGACTCTCCATTTATTATCGCCTCATCTTCCTGATCAAAAAGTGTTTCTTTATTCTCATGAAATCGCCGTAAATCAGCCGTTATTTTTTGTAAAAGTCCATTATTAACCATCTCATAACCAACGCGGATAGCAGAAGCAAAACCATTAGCATTAGCACTGCCATGACTTTTTATGACAACACCATTCAAACCTAAAAGGACTCCTCCATTCACCCTATCGGGATCCATTTTATGTTTTAGTGTACGAAAAGCACTCCGCGATAAAAAATAACCAAGAGATGTTAAAAAAGAACTGCGCAGTGCAGAGTTTAAAATCTCTCCTATCTGTCGTGCAGTCCCTTCTGCAGTTTTTAAAGCAATATTACCAGAAAACCCTTCTGTTACAACAACATCTACTGTTCCTTTTCCAATGTCATTGCCTTCAACAAATCCTTTATATTCTAATCCTTCTAACTGCACTTCACGTAATATCATTCCTGCTTTTTTTATTTCATAAAGCCCTTTTACCTCTTCCACCCCCACATTTAAAAGCCCAACACTTGGTTTTTCAGTGTGATATAAAGCGCGAAACATACCCGCTCCCATAACCGCCAAATCAACCAATTGACTAGCAGATGCACCAATCGTTGCTCCAATATCTAAAACGATACTCTCACTGCGAAGTGTTGGCCAAATACCCGCAATACCAGGACGTTCAGCCTCTGCTAGCATTTTTAAACAAAAATAAGACATGGCCATGAGTGCCCCTGTATTACCAGCAGAAACACAAGCATCTGCTTCGCCATTTTTTACCGCTTCAATGGCATACCACATTGATGATTTACCACGTCCATTGCGAAGTGCTTGGCTTGGCTTTTCATCCATGCGTGTATAACTTTCTGTAGGATAAAAGCACGACACAGAATCCAAACAGGGATATTTTTTTAAAACCGGACGAACAGCCTCCTCTGTCCCATAAAACAAAAAATAAATATTTGACAAATACTTTTGTATAATTGCTGCTCCCGCAATAGTTGCTTCTGGACCGTAATCACCACCCATAACATCCACAGAAATTTTAATCACACTTACATATCCCACATCTTCTCATTTACATCTTCAAAAGCATATTATGATTTCCAGCTCCTGAACACTCACAAAGCACATCTTACGAAAATAGCTCAGCAAAGAAATACCGTTTTTATCATAGTACACAATAGATAATTTTTTTATGTTTTTGCAATCACTTCCAATTTTTTAAAACAGAAAATGGCGAGAGTTTTTGCTCTGCTTCTTCTAAATTTTCAACCACATGTATCTTTATCCCCTCCTTACGTGGATAATGATTAATAGACAACTCAAAAAACTCTTCCATGATTGCACCAATATCAATTTTATCATCATAAAACACTTCTGGAGTATCAAGCCCCTCCACATCTAAAAACAATTCTCCTGTATCCTCTGATATTTCGGGCTTTATCAAATTTGAATCCTCAGGAACAAAAACAACCTCAATATTTTCACGGAGAATATTTTCTAATGGTTCTAATGTAACAACACATAACTGTAGTATACGTGCTTGCAAAAAACCTTTTATCCGCACTCCACGTTTTTTCCAAGGGAAAATATGGAATTTTCCCTCACAAGATTTTACTTCAATTAAATCATGGTTCTGAGCTAAATGTGTACATTCTTTTTTGTTTGCATAAAGATGAACTCTTATACCCTTAGCAGGTAAAGAACGTACAGATATTGGATAAGCCAAAGCAAATGTCATTTGAGAAACATTTTGAACACTCATTGACAACTCCTAACTACAAAAACATATAAAGCACAGTGTTTTTACTTATCTCAAGTATATTTCATTCATTTTTTTCTTTTCTAAAGAAATTCTATATGGCATAATTTGCTTTATAACAGGGAAACTCAATGTAAGCTACGGTAGATTAAGCTAAAATTAGAAAAAACTTGAGGTTGCTTTCTTGTCGTACATTTCAGTATAAAAAGGAGATATCATTGTTTCAAATGCCTCACATAATGGACTTAATCAAGCGTAAGTTATTGGTTGGTCTATCAATAGCAAATATAGTAGCACTTACCGGTTGTAGCCTTCTTGATTCTTCAGGTTCAAGCCAAATTTATAGAGAGGGCTATATTCTTGATAAAAATGCTCTAAGCTCTATTTCTATTGGCTCAAGTCAAGAGCAAGTTCTTTTAACTTTAGGAACCCCTTCATTAAAAACAAAATATGATAATGAAGTTTTTTATTACATCTCACAGACACGCTATCGTGGGATGCAATTTATGAAAACAAAGATTATTGATCGCAAAGTTTTAGCCATTTACTTTAATAAAAATAATCAGGTTGCAAAAGTTGCTAACTACGGTCTACAAGACGGCCAAGTATTTGATTTTATTGCGCAAACAACACCAACGATAACAAAAGAACACCCTTTCTTAATTCAAATTATAAAAGGTCCTGCGAATCTACCAACTCATGACTAAATTATATAGACTACATATCGTTTCAATATTATTAGGTCTGATGTTATCAGGCCTAGTAATATGAGAAATTATAACTCTTAGAGGCGAACTTTTTTTGCCATACTGTCGAGAACAGCATTAACAAGTTTGGGCTCATCACCTTCAAAAAATGCTTTTGCTATATCAACATATTCATTCATAACAACTGCAATAGGGACATCTTTACGGTTGATCAACTCCCATAGCCCTGCTCGTAAAATTGCTCGCAAGATAGAATCAAGACGTGAAAGAGACCATTCTGCAGAAAGCTGTTGATGAAGCAGAGGATCAAGCTGCTTTTGATCTCTTACAACACCTGTTATAATAGCCAAAAACCATTGGAAATCAGCTTCAAGATACTGGTCTCCATCAAGATCTTTTCCCAGACGATAAGCCTCATATTCAGCTGCCGTTTCCATCACCCCCGAACCCACGATATCCATTTGATAGAGTGCTTGAACTGCAGCGAGTCTTGCTGCTCCACGTTTATTGGCTGAACGCGGAAAATGTCTGCTTTTTATATCAGCCATATTTAACGATTATCTCCAAATCTCTTTTTTAGAGCGATCATACATAAAGCAGCTTCAGCTGCAAAACCACCTTTATTTTTATTATCTTGTGTTGCACGCACCCATGCTTGTTCTTCGTTTTCAACAGTCAAAATGCCATTTCCAATAGCCAAGTGCTGATGAACAGTTAAATCCATCAATGCACGACAAGAATCATTGGCAACAATTTCAAAGTGGTATGTTTCACCCCGAATAACACACCCAAGTGCAACATAACCATCATAAGATGTCTTATTTTGTTCAGCAAAAGCTATTGCACTTGGTATTTCTAATGCTCCGGGAACCGTTACAATATCATAACTTGCTTCAGCTTTTTGCAAAGCAGTCACAGCACCTTTCAAAAGCGCATCAGAAATCTCCTCATAAAAACGTGCTTCAACAATCAATACATGAGGCTTTTTACGTATCTCTTTCACCATAATGAGATTCCCCAAAAATGAATCAAAAAATTTGAAATTATAAAGTATGAAATTCTAAAAATGATCAATAGAGTTTTGGCTTATTCATCTTTCATTTTTAAAGCAAAAAGCTTAGCAACATAACGAGCAAGTTGATCAATTTCTAAATTAACTTTATCTCCAATTTTAGCTTTTCCCCAAGTTGTCATTTCAAGTGTATAGCGAATAATAAGAACATCAAAAATACAATCCTCAACACCATTAACAGTCAAAGATGTCCCATTAAGTGCAAGAGATCCCTTATTGACTATGAAAGGCATAACTTGACTTGAAGCTTTTAGATAAAAACGAATCGCATCCCCTTCATTTTTTTGATCAATAATTTCAGCCGAACCATCAATATGACCAAAAACCAAATGCCCTCCCATTTCATCACCCAATCGAAGCGAACGTTCTAAATTAACAAAAGTTCCTTTTGTCCATTGTGCAAGATTTGTTAAACGCAATGTTTCTTCCCACGCCTCAACAACAAACCAATTGGAATCTTCTTGTTTTAATCCTCGCTCTACAATTGTCAGACAAATTCCTGAACACGCAATTGATGCACCAATTGCTAAACTTTCTATAGCATAATGTGTAGAAATCTTTAAACGCACCCCCTGCTTTAAAGGTTGAACATCTTCAACACAACCGATATCTGTTATAATTCCTGTAAACATAGTGCCTTACGCCTCCATTTATAGAAACGGTCATTTCCAAACATTCTTGCCTCAACTTTATGAAATTGCGAAAGATAATTTCCAAAATGAGGGGCTTCAACACGTCCTTCGCCTAAAATAACGGGTGCATAAAAACATATCAGACGATCCACACAACCAGCATTTAAAAACGTTTCCCCTGTTTTTGCGCCTCCCTCAAGCAAAACGCTATTGATTCCATGTTGATAAAGCAGCTGTAAAATAGCAAGTGGCTGCATGTAATCATTACTCATTTTTACCGAATACACAGATACACCATACTGTTCCAGCGCGCTTTTTTTATTTTTCTTTGAAAGATTCGCATCACAAATAACCCAAGTAGGAATTGTTGTTGCCGTTTGAACAACCTTTGCATCAAGTGGGATAGATAAATCTGTATCCAAAATAATACGTATAGGTGAACGCATCTCCAGCCCAGGTAAGCGGCAATTTAATTGCGGATCATCTGCTAATATAGTGCCAATACCAACCATGATAGCATTATTTTGAGCGCGTAGAATATGGGTATGAGTGTGAGAAAGCGTTCCACTAATTTTTATTCCACCCTTCTCCCTTTTTCCCACACCATTATCGGCAGAAATTGCCATTTTAAAAGTGACAGCACAGCGTTGCATCTTTCTTATGCACCAATGCGTCCATAAGGATTCAAAAGCCTCTTCAGCTAAAATGCCTTCAACCACTTCAATACCTGCCGCTCGCAAAAGAGCAATACCATGACCATCAACACGCTTGTCACAATCAGTCAGCGCAACAACAACTCGAGAAACACCTGAATCAATAAGTGCATTCACACACGGCGAAGTTTTTCCATAATGCGCACAAGGTTCTAAAGTAACATAAGCAGTCGCTCCTTGAGCCAAAGAACCTGCCATGTGTAAAGCTTGCACTTCTGCATGAGGACTCCCATGAATAGCTGTTACGCCATAGCCAACAATAAAAGCCCCCGCACCATTATCGTTTTGCACAATTAACGTACCAACGGAAGGATTCCCACCTGTAAGACCGACATGACGTTCTGCTAAACGAATAGCTGCAGCCATAAACCGTTCATCTTGCACTTTTTTATTCATCAAAACGAGATTCTGTATCCGCGATACCCTTTGACAATTCATCTATAACATCGTGAAAATCGCTTGCATTACGAAAATCTCGATACACAGAAGCAAAACGAATATAAGCAATATCATCAATTCTCTTCAATGCTTCCATCACAAGATGTCCAATTTTTTCTGAAGCAATCTCTGATTCCCCCAAACTTTCAAGCTGACGCACAATGCCAGAAATTGCTCGTTCAATATGATCAGGATCAATATTGCGCTTACGTACAGCCACATCAACCGATCGCATTAACTTGTCACGATCGAATGGCTCACATCGCCCACTTTTTTTAGCAACCAAAAGCTCACGCAACTGAACACGCTCAAAAGTTGTAAAACGACCACCACAAACGGAACACACACGGCGGCGTCGAATCACCGCCCCCTCTTCTGCTGGACGTGAGTCTTTAACCTGTGTATCCTCATATTGACAGTAAGGACAGCGCATCTTTTTTGCATCCTTAACAAGTGCTAAGACAAGAGTAAAGAGGAAATTGATTCGTTATATCTTCCACCTTTTTCTTAACAGCTATTTCAACAGCATGATTATCTTCATCACTTTTTGCATCCCGAAGACCATCAAGAACTTCTGAAATCAAATGACCAACTTGAATAAATTCTTTTTCTGAAAAACCACGCGTTGTGGCAGCAGGTGACCCCAAACGAATTCCCGATGTTATAGATGGTGTTTCAGGATCAAAAGGGATAGCATTTTTATTGCAGGTAATATGAGCGCGTCCTAAAGCCAATTCGGCGCGATTTCCTGTTAAATTTTTGGAACGTAAATCAATCAACAATAAATGATTATCTGTACCGCCAGAAACAATATCAAAACCATTACTCTGTAATGTTTTTGCTAAAGTTTTCGCATTAGCAACAACATTCGCACTGTAACTCTTGAAAGAGGGACGCAAAGCCTCCTCAAATGCAACAGCCTTTGCGGCAATCACATGCATTAAAGGCCCCCCTTGAAGACCAGGAAAAATAGCAGAATTAATTTTTTTGGATAAAGCCTCATCATTTGTCAATATCAAACCACCCCGAGGACCTCGAAGCGATTTATGTGTTGTTGTCGTTACAATATGCGCATGTGGAACAGGTGAAGGATGCACGCCGCCAGCAACAAGACCAGCAATATGAGACATATCAACGAGTAGATGAGCACCGATTTCATCTGCAATTTCACGGAATCCTTCCCAATCCCAGAAGCGAGGATAAGATGAGCCCCCTGCTATAATAAGTTTTGGCTTATGTTCTTTTGCAAGCTGCTCAACTTCATCCATATCAATAATCTGATCTTCTTTACGGACACCATAGGAAACAACATTAAACCATTTTCCTGACATATTAACAGATGAACCATGCGTAAGGTGACCACCAGCATTTAAATCTAATCCCATAAATATATCACCAGGCTGAAGTAAAGCTAAAAAGACAGCTTGATTCATTTGGCTACCAGAATTAGGCTGTACATTCGCAAACGCAGCACCGAAAAGCTGTTTTGCCCTTTCAATAGCTAAATCCTCAACGACATCAACAAATTGACACCCACCATAGTAGCGCTTTCTTGGATAACCTTCTGCATATTTATTGGTTAAAACAGACCCCTGCGCTTCAAGAACCGCTCTTGAAACAATATTCTCTGAAGCAATCAGCTCAATTTCACGTTGTTGACGCTCAAACTCCCCTCTAATTGCGTCAAAAATTGCACCATCAACAGTTTGTAAATTATCATTAAAAAAGCGCTTTTGTGCGTCATTTTCTTGCTGAGTCATAAAACACATTCCTAACATAAAAAAATAAAGTCACTGAACGATAACACAGCAAACCATGCAAACCAAACATTTTAAACTACTTCCACTCAAAAATAATGAGGCAAATATTTATCTTATTCTTTGTTATAAAAACAGCGAAAAACTTTCCTCTCAAGAATGGTAAAAAATAAGATTACATTTCTTCTTTTACACTCTTAATTTATTTACACCTTTTTCAAAAAAAGGTCTATAATATAAAGAAATTCAATAAGTTAATGATTATTATTTAAGTTGGTAATAATTTAAAATAATTTATAATGTAAAAAGCTAAATACAGTAGATAAGGTTAATACAAGGCAAGTAAAAATGGCAACCAAAGTTTTTATTGATGGTGAACATGGGACAACCGGACTACAAATACAAAAACGTTTAGAGAAACGTACAGATTTAAAACTACTCTCCCTTGCTCATAAAGATCGCCATAATGTTCATCTGCGACAAGATTATCTTAATCAAGCCGATATTGCTATTTTGTGTCTTCCAGATAATGCTGCACGCGAAACAGTTCATTGGCTTAAAAAAAATAAAAACATTAGGATTATTGATAGCTCGACAGCCCACCGTGTTGCACCAGACTGGGTTTACGGATTTCCTGAAATGACAGCAGGACAAAGAAAGCGCATCCAAGCAGCACATTATGTAACCAATCCCGGATGCTATCCTACCGGTGCCATTAGTTTGATTCGCCCACTCCGTGAAGCAGGACTGCTAGACGCCTATTATCCCATCTCGATTAATGCAATCTCCGGCTATACCGGAGGTGGAAAACAGTTGATTTTACAAATGGAAAATCAATCTCAAAAAAATATTCAGGAAAATTATTTTATCTATGGTCTTAATCTTGAACACAAACATGTGCCAGAAATCAAGATCTATGGACAAATCAATCAAACCCCAGTTTTTATACCAAGTGTGGGCCGTTTCCCTCAGGGAATGATTGTGAATCTTCCTCTGCATCGCCATTTATTCACAAAATCAGCAAACTGTTCTGATTTGCGCGAAATTCTCGCAAACCATTACGATGGACAAAATACCATTTTAGTTGCATCACAAGAAGAAACTGCTTCACTTCAAAGACTTAATCCAGAATGTTTAGCCAAT
Source organism: Bartonella sp. TT121SHDZB (assembly GCF_042193415.1). Lineage (NCBI taxonomy): Bacteria > Pseudomonadati > Pseudomonadota > Alphaproteobacteria > Hyphomicrobiales > Bartonellaceae > Bartonella > Bartonella sp. TT121SHDZB. The sequence continues at coordinate 133,248 of NZ_JBHILR010000003.1, forward strand.
AAAGATGGTATGAAACTGTTCGTATTTGGAAATGATCGTGAAGGCATTTTTAATCTCAGCGCCATATTCGATAATTTAGGAAAAGGCGCATCAGCTGCTGCTGTCCAAAACCTTGATTTAATGCTTTCAAGCAACTAAACTCCATCTAGATACAAGCTTTTATTCAACAGCACAATATGCCCCTTTTGTTGCTCGCCAATGCGCAACAACAAAACACAACACGACTAATGCCATACTTTGATGAATGAGCCCCAAACTTATCGGAACCTCATGTAATAGTGTCAAAATACCTAAAAGTGCTTGGATAATAATCATAACACAGATAAGAAATGCACGACGAGAGTGGGTTGAACGGGGAACATTTTTTTGTACATAGAAAGCATGAATAGCCGAGGCAATCAATAAAAAATAAGCAAAAAATCTATGAATAAACTGAACCGTTAAGGGATTTTCGAATAAATTGAGCCAAACAGGACGATGCTGTAACAATCCATCAGGAATAATCTGACCATCCATAAGGGGCCATGTATTATAGACTTTTCCAGCATGAAGCCCTGCAACCAAAGCACCCCAATAAATCTCTATCAAGACGAGAATAACGAGCCATGCCGCAAAATATTGCACCTTTTTATTTGCTGGTTTTTCTGAATATTCTGCAAGCCCTCGAGATAAATAAGTAACAAAAATAATCACAAAACATGCCGTTATAAGATGAAATGCCAAACGATATTGGCTCACACTTGTTAAATTACTTTGTCCAATCCCTGAAGCAACCATCCACCAACCAATAAAGCCTTGAAAGGCGATAAGAATAGGCACAACAATAATCGGGAGTAAGATATTTTTTTCAACACGTTTAGTTGCCCAAAACCAAATGAGCCCTAATAAAGCGACAAGACCAACAAGACGCCCAAGAACACGATGCGCCCACTCCCACCAAAAAATGACCTTAAAAGCACTTAAAGTCATATCAGGATTAAGCAGCTTATACTGTGCTATCTGTTGATATTTTAAAAATTCCTCTTGCCATTGATCCACACCAATCGGTGGAATAACGCCATGTATTGGCTTCCATTCCGTTATCGATAATCCTGATCCCGTCAAACGAGTAGCGCCTCCCACTAAGACAATTGCTAAACAAAGCAATAAAATAGAGTAAAGCCACATCTGTATTTGTTTTCTATTTTTCTTTTGCACAGGCGTTAAAATGCTATTGTTTAATTCCTTTACTGCCATCTCTGATTGCCCCACGCTTCTCTCCAACTAAAATGCATTTTAAAATTTAAACATTAACTCTGTTATCTATTTTAGTATGTACTACAACTTTAGCAAAAAACAAGCGTACCACTATAACATGTGATACATATTTCTTTTTTACGAAGCTTATGATGCAACAACGCGATAAACAGTCTTTGGAAAGCATCTTACCATCCGCATCATCCAATCCTGTTCATTAAGAACAGTATTACAAATATAATAATCTGTTAGCTCTGCAAATTGCTCAAATCCATATTTGGGTTCACTTGCCATCTCTAGGATGATAAAATCATATTCTTTTTTAAATTCTTGTAATATATGAGAAATATCATTTGAAAAATCTTGTGCAGAAACAGCGCTTGTTAACCCCTGAGGGAGAATATCAACCCCCGTATCATAATCACGGTAAATAACATCATGCAACTGGGCATTGCCCGTTAAAACATCACTCAGCCCACGATGTGGACCAATGACTTTCTCTATTTGTTGACCAGAAATATCGACTAACAAAATTGTTTTGTTCTCTTTTGTGAGATGAAGTGAAAGTTTTGCCGCTGTCCGTGCTGCCTCTGGTCCAATGATTGAAATAATGGTTGAAGCACGCCATTTCAAAACATCAGATAATCCCTCTATTGTAATAAAAGCTTCAAGACCTTTTGTTTCTTGAGAAACTGAAATACTCTCAGTTTCCTTAAGAGCATTTTCTTTTGATCTCAAACCCTCTTCTGAGAGTTGGTCTTTTTTGCTTCTAAAGCACGGATAAAATAACAATATTCCTAGCAAAAGAGTAAGGAAGCTGGCCAATGCACTCACAAGAATATTTTTTCCATAAAGAGCCATAAAAGAAATTGGTGCTAACGTTGTTGGCATAACCACGTGGATATTTGTATTTTGTAAGAGAAGAGGATCATCACTCAATCTCGGATATGAATCAACAATTTTTTCTCTTCGTTGAGCAGACTTGCTCATCGCTTCATTTTGGGCATCAACTGCTGCTTTTATTTTATTTTCAAACTCGTTAAATATTTCATTCAAAGATTGGGATTGATCTTTTACAAAAAAACTCACCCTTTTTTGAAGCTGTTTTTCTAATTCCGTTGCAATAACCTCATCTGAATGAACTTGATAAACAATCTGTAAAATTTTATTTTTTAATTGATGAGAAACCGCCTCTAATTCCGCAGTCATTGCCTTAATTTGAGGATGAGTCCACCCCAATTGCGCCGCCATATGTGCTCTTTGCGTTTCCAAAAGATCACGTTTAGATTCAAGAGAAACAATTGCTGAATTGCCTGCAATAAACGATAAAGACAATAAAGACTGCCCACTTTCACGCATCATGTTAATCATTGAATTCAAACTTGTTAAATGAATACGCTTTAAAGTTGCTTGCGTTAATTGCATCGAAAGATCATGAAGCTCTGTTTGCTTTACACCATGTTGAATAAAAGAATCAACAGATGCACGAAATCCCTGTACAATATTAACGATCGCAGTATCATCATATTGTTGGTCTTCTGATTTATCACTTAATAAGGATTGTTTCTGTTTTATGATTGCTTGTGAAAATGCGGAAAACCAAGTTTCCAACCCATGTTGAGCTGCTTCAAGTGTCTCAGCTTCAAAAGTAAGATTGATAAGATCACCATGACGCAATAAACGAATATTTTCCCGATTTTTTTTCTTATAGGAAGCGCTTAAAGAAAAATGCGAATCATTTGAGAATATAGGCTGTGAAAACAAAAAGCCGATAACATTGTCTTGCTTTTCAGTTGGTAATGGCTTTCCTACAGAATCAGATAATGAAAATGTTAAAGTTGCTTGGTAACCACGGGGCTGGACAAAATAATACAACCAAATCAAAGATACACACAGGATTTGTAATAGCAAAACAATCAAAATGTTTCGCCATACTGTACATACGAACAGTCTTTTATTACATGTAAGACTCATCTTTATTTTAACCAGCAAAATACTTCTTCATATTGTTTTATTAAGAGAAAGTAGTAACTATCCTCTTAACTTGCTGTCATATTATTTTGAGATAATAAAAATATAAAATTTAAGCACAAATGTTCAACAATAGCTTTAAAGAACTTAATCCATATTTTTTTTGAGGCTCTCTAGTTGTTTTTTTGCTTCAGAAGTAACAACCGCTCTAATGGTAATAGACCCATCATCATGCCCTTCTTGCACTATTTCCGCAGAGTTTTCATAAAACCAATCAATAAGCGACATTTCATGAGGTTGTAAAAGATATTCAATGCTTTGCACATCTCCAAAAATTCGCTTTTCAATGGCTCTTAATAATTGATCGAGTCCATTCCCCTTAAGTGCTGATACCATGAGAGCAGGATTTAATCGTGTTTTTGCGCTTGCTTGTAAAACATTCAATGCTTGCTCATCCAACATATCAATCTTATTCCAGACTTCTATGATATGCTCCGTATCATCAATATCGATATCAAGACTTGAAAGCACTTCTAAAACATCTTGGGCATGTACACGATGATCAAAATCTGACATATCTCTTACATGAAGAATGAGATCCGCTTCAACTACTTCTTCAAGGGTTGCTCTAAAAGCTGCAATCAAATTCGTTGGCAAGTTAGAAATAAACCCTACAGTATCAGACAAAAGAACAGTTTTTCCATGGGGAAGCACAACTTTGCGCAAAGTCGGATCAAGCGTTGCAAATAACATATTCTTTGCTAAAACATCTGCACCGCTTAAACGGTTAAAGAGTGTCGATTTTCCTGTATTCGTATATCCCACCAGTGCCACAACAGGATAAGATGTTTTTTTTCTTTTTGCTCTATGAAGAGCACGTGTTTTAATAACCGTTTCCAATTCGCGGCGAATACGAACAATTTTTCCTTGCAAAAGGCGCCTGTCTGCTTCAATTTGAGTTTCACCAGGTCCACCTAGGAAGCCACGCCCTCCCCGTTGCCTTTCCAAGTGCGTCCAACTACGCACAAGCCGCCCTTTTTGATAGGATAAATGCGCCAATTCTACTTGCAAAACCCCTTCTTTTGTTCGTGCACGATCACCAAAAATTTCAAGAATCAAAGCCGTTCTATCGATAACTTTGCAATTCCATAACTTTTCTAAATTACGCTGCTGTACTGGCGTTAAAAAGTGATCTACAATTGCAAGCTCAATAGAATATTCATCTATATAACAGGTTAACGCATCTATTTTACCTTTTCCAAAGAAAGTCGCAGAGCGAGGCGTTGCAATATTAATCGTTTCATAATTAACAACTTCCAACCTTATAGCACGCGCTAACCCCAATGATTCTTTAACACGAGAAGATATAGAACACTCTCTCAAAGAGCTTTCACTTCTATTTTCTTGAAAAATTGGTATCAAAACAAGTGCACGCACTTGTCCTGTATTCTGCGAAAATACCCCTCCTAATCTCTCATTTTCATTTATCATAGCAATCTAAGTACTTTTAAAATGGGATAAGAGGTCTATCTTTAAATGATATGTTTACTCAGGACTTTCACCCTCAAACATCTGTACAGGTTGTCCAGGCATAATCGTAGAAATAGCATGCTTATAAACCAATTGCGCGTGTCCATCACGGCGCAAAAGAACACAAAAATTATCAAATGAAGTTACAATTCCCGTGAGTTTAACGCCATTGACAAGAAAAATTGTAAGGGAAATTTTTTGCTTACGCACCGTATTTAAAAACACATCTTGCAGGTGTTGTGATCGCTCTGCCATTATTCTTACACCTTTATCTAGATTGCATAAAATATTTGTGCATGCATATCGACTGAAAAATATCCAATTGTCAACGTAGAAGCTTCAAAATTCAGCAACAAACAACTGAAATTAGAGAAAAAACGGCTCTTTAAGGCAATAATAAAGTACAACTTACGAAAAGCTATATTAAATTAAAAATTTTTCCACGTTTACTTTTTTATGAGCTTACAATTAAAAAGCAAAAATTTATACTAAGCTATTACAGGCTATATCTGTGATGATAAATCTCCTTTGTTTCGAATCAATAAAAGTAAGCAAACAACAGCATTTATTAATAATCATTGATATTTAATAAAGAGGCATTCGCACCTCACTGTTTTTTTAACATTATATATGCCATATATACGCCATTAAATCATCTTATCTTAAAAATAATAGATTTATAAAGCTTTTTATAAACACAAGTTGTAAACAGTATTTTTGTTTTTATTAGAGTCAAATAGTAAATTGTTTTTGTTACATTTTATAGCACTTTTAAACAGGGTATAAGAAACTGCGTTAACTTTATCTTGATAAGTTTTCAAAATTTTTCCCTAAGCATATTCCTTTCTAAATAATTAACAGCTAGTATGTAGAAATTATGTGGAAGAGGACGTATCCCTTTTCCGTCTGTAAGAGTACGAGGCGAGTATGGCACGCAGAACAAAATTGCAAACATTTGAAGTTGAAGTTGAAGAAGCCCTCACAAAAGCTATGGACTTTGATTTCGATAACACAGGATTTGAAACAATATCATCCAATAATTCTGAAAATGTTGTTAATGTCGATGATCTGATTCAAAAAATTGCAATGGCAGAAGAAGAATTTTTTGCTGAAAACGGTACGTCAACTTTTGTTTCTAATATTCATGATGAAGCTGTTATTGATAAATCCGTTGTTGAACAGCTTTTTTCTCCAAAACCTTCACCTGATATTTCAGGTGGAACTGTTCATAATACATTGTTGTCTACAAAACTTCTTCCTGCAAATGATGATATAACAACCCCTGTAAATTTGGGACCATTAAAGCAGCGTTCTTCCTCTCGAGTCTACTGGTATACAACAGCGCTTAGTGCTTTATGGGCAACTGGAGGAGCTTTTATTGCGCATAAGCTTGCACCTACCGGACTCAGCTCCTTATCCAATATCAGCACTTTTGTTACATCCCCAACAGGCCTTGCTGTAGCAGTCGGAACAGCAATTCCTATCCTTATATCTTGGGGCGTTGCTCAATTAACAAAACGCTCAAACGACTTGCATAATATTGCTCTTCTTATGACCAATGCTGCACAGCGCCTTAGTGAACCACAACATCTATCTGAAAAACAAGCTATTGCTATAGGGCAAACCATTCGTGAAGAAGTAGCAGCAATGAACGAAGGTATTGAACGTACCCTCGGACGTGCTGTTGAACTTGAAGCGATCATACAAGGTGAAGTTCACAATTTAGAACAAGCCTATGCTGAGAATGAATCACGTATCCATACATTAATCAAAGAATTGAGTAATGAACGCATCGCCATTTTGAATCACGCAGATCGCGTACAATCAACAATTAAAGGAACCCAAGAACAACTGAGTGATGAATTTGGTTTGGTTACCTCTAACATTGTAACCAACGTTGAAAAACTTGCACAAACCCTTTCTCAAACTTTACAAAAACAAGGTGAAGACCTTGTTGAAAAACTTTCCTACGCCAGTGATGGCGTAACAAATCAGCTTGTTGAAAAATTTAACAAAACAACAACACAAATTCAGCAGAAAAACACAGAATTCTTTCATGAATTAGGAAAAAACTTCGATGGTTTTGCAAAACGATTTGATCATAATGAAAAACAAATAGAAAAAACCTTTAATGAAACAGCTGAAAAAGCGGAAGTACATGTTGCTAAAATTGCAACACATATACAAGCAGTAACAGATCAAACTTTGCACGCTGTCGATGAAAAGTTTAAAGCCTTGGATAAAGCTCTTATTGATCGTAATAATCAATCTCTACAGAATTTTGATGAGAAGATCTTAAAGCTCGACGACCAAGCACTTAAACTCTCTTCTAAATTTGATAACGTAACCTCGCAAGCAATTGGAGCCTTTGAACAACGTTTAGCAACTGTTGATCTTTCTCTTAAAGAACATAGTGATTCCATTATTGATTCCTTTATAGAACGCAGTCAGGCTTTAGAGGATAATGCTGAAAAACTTGGTAACTTCTTGGAAGCTCATGTCTTGAAAATAAATGAAAACCTCCAAGAAAAAACAGCAGACATTACCCATGCATTTACAAATGGACGTGAAGCTATTCTTTCTGCAATTGATAAAAGTAAAGAAAGTCTGAGAGAAGAAATTCAATATGTCGACAATGCCATTGTTGATATCATACAAGAACGTTCACAAGATTTTAAAGTACAACTTTCTGATCAACGAGCTCTTATGGCAGACATGCTCGATAACGAGAAGAATAAAATTGCAGATACATTAAGAAATCAAATTGATGTTTTGTCCCAAAATACTTCTCATATTGAAAAAGTTTTGGCTGATAATGTTCAAGTTGTTGATAAACAAGCTGAAAATCATATTACAAACATCATTCAATGCACTGAAAAGCTACAAGACGTCATTGTACAAAGCTGTAATACAACCCAAGATGCTTTAGAAGCACAAGCGAGAAATATTGATATCCGTGCCGATGCTCTGCGCGATTCTTTAGCGATTAATAGTTTTTCTCTCAATGAAGTTCTTGCCGATCAAGCACGCACACTTGAGCAACGCATGGAAACAATCCATAACCTCATTGCAAAAAGTGATATACGTGTTGATGTTGCATTGAAACAACAAATAGATTTAGTTGAGAGTGCAATTGTTGCCAATAATAAAAACATTACTGAAACGGTTCAAGATCATATCAAAAACCTTGAAAGCCATGCCGAAATTTTAAAGAATACCCTCTCTCAATCGAGTGGAGTTTTCTTTGAAACCCTTGAAACACGTATGGAATCATTCGATACAGATCTAGAAGATCGTGCACACAAAATTTTTGAACGGACAACAACGCTAGAGGAAACATTATCTGAAAAGTTTAGCCAAATCTGTGAAGCCATTGATATGCAAACATCTGTTATTGAGGAACGTTCTGACACGTTAAAAACGTCTCTCATGCTTAATAATGAGCAAAGTCAGATAATTCAACAAGCGCTGGAAAGCAGTGTTGACAATATGCGTGTAACTTTAGAAGACTCTGTTAATACAGTTACAGATAACCTGCATAATAAGATTATAAAAGCTTCTGATATTCTTTCTTCTACGAGTGAACAAATTCTTTCATCTGTTACAAATGTTACTGCCCAAGCAGAAAATATTCTCTCAGAATCAGGCAATCGCATTGTATCAAATGTCAAAAAAACTGTTTATGATACCAGTGAAAAAGTTCTGTCCGTTCTGTCTGAACAAACAGCGCATACTGTCGAAGCTTTCGCAACAGCCAGTCATAATGCACAAGCATTATTGAATGAAACTATTCACACATCAACAACAGCAATAGAACAAGTTCTTAATGAACGCTGTGATGTTCTTCATCACTCTATGCAAAATCTTAAAAATAATTTAGGACATCAGCTTTCTGATGTCACGAGCCGTCTGGAAGATGCTGGAAATCAAACAGCGACACAAGTTTCAGAACATGTTGGAAAAATAACAGAGCTGACAAATTACTTAAATCAAGCAGCGCAAAATACGACAGAATCTATTGATTCTTTAACACAGCATATCGGTGAACAACTCTCTCTCTCTACACAAGATGCTGAACAAAGAATTTATGCACATAATGAATCTTTAGTGAATAGCTTGACCAAAGCTAACTCTGAAACACTTCAAACAGTAACAGCTATGAAGGAAGAGCTTGTTAATAATGTCTCATCCATCTTAAAACAGTTGAATCAATCAATTTACAATTTTCACGAAAATAGTAATGTTTTATTATCAGCTGTTCAAAATATTGATGGTCAGTTTAGTGAAACGACGAATAATTTTTTCCGTAATACAAACCAAGTAGCAGAGCGTTTAACAGCCTCAAATCAAGCACTCAACAATAATGTTGAAATTCTGCAAGGACTCTCAAAGAATACCTTTGAACAAATTAATCATATAACAAGCAGTTTTGGTGAACATGCAAAAACACTCACCCAAACTATTTACGTTCTTGAACAGTCTGAAAATTCACTTAGTGCAACACTTGAAGAAAAACATAATACGCTTTCTGTATTAAGTGATGCACTTGTTTCAAAGTCTCATGAAATTAATCAAATGATTGAGCATTATGAAAAAATCTTCAACTTAGCACTTGAACGCTCTGATAAGAATGCGCGTAACTCCACAAATTCATTCCAACAATCACTTAATGGACTTGTTAGTGAAGCATCAACGCGTTTTTCAGAAGCAGCAGAAAATATACGTCGCTCCGCTGATGAAGTTCGTTTAGAGCTCTCAAAGATTAATAATGATATCAATGAAAATGTAAAAAAACTTCCAGAAAAAACAAAAGAAACAACGCAAACAATTCGCACAGCTTTGAATGAACAGATTACAGCGTTACAAGATTTAGTCAGTGTTATACAAAATGATCAAAAGGATTTGCAAAAACAGCTGATATCGGCATTTCCTACATCATCAATGTTTAATCAAAGAAGTGACAGTTCCCCTGAAACCATTAAAAAGATCGTACCACCTAAACCTGTTTTGCAACAAGATCAAAGCAAAAAAAGACCAAATAAATGGGTATCGAATCTCTTAGAAAGAGCTTCACGTGAAGAAACATTTTATGACGCCCCTAGTGATGCTGTTTTAACGTCTGTGCAAACAAAACCACGTCCTGCAAACACCTCTCTTAACTCATTAGCATCTGGTATAGTGCAAGCGATTAATCATAATGCCATTGTTGAGCTATGGGATCATTATCAACGTGGACAAAAAAACATTGTAACAGAACGTCTTTACACCTTGAATGGAAAAACAATATTTGAAATGATTAAGAAAAAATATATGAGCGATTTTGAGTTTAAACGTTCAGTGAATCAATATGTTACAGATTTCGAAAAGCTCTTACGTGATATATCGCGCAGTTCTAGTTCTTCCAACTCAGTGCGCAAATACCTGATATCAGATACCGGAAAAGTTTATACCATGCTTGCTCATGCAAGTGGCCGTATTCAATAAACAAATAAGAAAAGTGGAGAAAAATATTTTTTCCACTTTCTCTCTCCAGTTGTTTTAATGGCTCATCATAGAGTACTTTGCTTTCAACTGTAGCTTTCAAAGGCTGGGATAATTGGCATGCGATTTTCTTTGATATCCTAGACGATAATCCTAAAGAAGCATAATAACTTATCAAACAGCATAACATTCTAAGAATAATAAAACATATTTCCTACTTCTTTATTCTTCTCTTAATCTTTTTTTTCATAGTTTCATAAAAACATAAAGCTCTAACAATATTATTTTATTTGCTACCTCTCAATGTTTTTTCATGCGTTTTTATGAAAACAATTCATAAGAAACATTTTTATTCCTTTCTTAAAGATTTTTTACTCACATATTGCTCTTCCTTGAAATATGTAAGTCAATATTTTTGTTATATTAGGTGAATTTGAAATGAATGGATTTTATTGTATTCAAATTTCTCATCCAATATACAAGATGATTCATTATAAATTATAAAGAAAAGCGTTATATGGAATATATGAACTTCATGTATAGAATGCGCAATTACAGCTATTTCTGCGACATCTTCGTTGCTTAAAACATATACTTATCAGTATATAAAAAATAAAGCTTTCACTATTAGAAATTCTATTGAACAATAAACAACACAATTTCTCTTCTTAACGTTTCAACTACCTTTAAAATATTTGAATAAAAAATTTATAACTTTTAAATTGTTGTTTAAAACTTCTTTTACCTACGTATAGAATTTTAAATAAAATATATATTTTATAAAAAATGGATGAAATTAATAGGAAAAGCTCTTCTGTGTTTTCCTTATTTTGTAAGCATTGCAAAAAAAATAATGACTTGGTAATGTAAGCATTAAGAAATATTTCATTTTTTTGTAAACTAATTAATTTTTACGTGTTTTATTAAGGAAAGAAAAACAAACGTGCTGCTATCAACAAAATTATTTACGCGCACAAACAAAAAGAAGCATCAAATTGGTTTTACGATCCAGGAGAATTTACTCATGCCCATGCATTTTGATATGCAGAGAAATGAGGATCTATAGTAGACAAAACCTTATCGTAGATGGAACGCTCAGTATAAACATACACTAACTTGGATATCATAAAAATGTCTAGAGAACGAAATAGTAATTTCAGTTCACAAAAAGCTGAACTTGACAGTGCCGCACTTTTTTATCACCAGTACCCTAAACCTGGAAAATTGGAAATACAAGCAACAAAACCTCTTGATAACCAACGTGATTTAGCTCTTGCTTATTCTCCAGGTGTTGCTGCACCATGTCTTGCAATTCATGAAGATCCTAATCTTGCTGCTCAATATACCTCCCGTTCTAATTTAGTTGCTGTTATATCCAATGGAACTGCTGTTCTTGGTTTAGGAAATATTGGCCCACTTGCTTCAAAGCCAGTTATGGAAGGTAAAGCCGTTTTATTCAAAAAATTTGCGAATATTGATGTTTTTGATATTGAAATTGATGCATCCGATATAGAACAAATGGTACAAACGGTATCGACTTTAGAACCTACATTTGGTGGTATCAATCTTGAAGACATCAAGGCTCCTGAATGTTTTGAAATCGAAGAAAAACTGCGCGCTAAGATGAATATTCCAGTTTTTCATGATGACCAACATGGAACTGCTATTATTGTTTCTGCGGCTGTATTAAATGCCTTAAATCTTTCAGGAAAAAAAATTGAAAATGCAAAAATAATTACCTCAGGTGCAGGCGCTGCGGCCCTAGCTTGTATTAATCTTTTGGTCCGTCTTGGGGCAAAAGTTGAAAATATTTGGCTTAGTGACTTAGAAGGTGTTGTTTATGAAGGTCGCAAGACCCTTATGGATCGTTGGAAAGACAATTACGCACAAAAAACAGACGCACGAACTTTATCTGATATTATTGATAATACAGATATTTTTCTGGGCTTATCTGCGGGTGGTGTGTTAAAGCCTGAATATCTTAAAAGAATGGCTCAAAATCCACTCATTTTAGCGCTGGCTAATCCAGTACCAGAAATTATGCCCGAAGAAGCACGCTCCGTGCGGCCAGATGCAATGATCTGTACAGGGCGCTCTGATTATCCCAATCAAGTTAATAATGTACTGTGTTTTCCCTATATCTTCCGTGGTGCATTAGACGTAGGTGCTACTGCAATTAATGAAGAAATGAAAATGGCTGCTGTTCATGCGATTGCTGCCCTTGCACGTGAAGAAACTTCAGATGTTGTGGCACGCGCATACTCAAAAGAACCCCCGAGTTTTGGTCCAGACTATTTGATCCCCTCTCCTTTTGATCCGCGTTTAATACTGCGTATTGCTCCTGCTGTTGCTAAAGCAGCAATGGCAACAGGTGTCGCCGTTCGTCCCATTGAAGATATGGAAGCCTATTATGATATCCTCAATCGATTTGTCTTTCTTTCTGGTTTAACAATGAAACCTGTTTTTGCTGCAGCAAAAACAGCAAAACGTAAACGCGTCATTTATGCGAATGGTGAAGATGAACGCGTCCTTCGTGCAGCACAAATTGTCATTGAAGAACAAACGGCAACACCTCTCCTTATCGGTCGTCCACATGTCGTAGAAGCAAGATTAAAACGCTTTGGTTTGAGAATTCGTCCTGGTATAGATTTTGAATTAACAAACCCTGAAGATGATCCACGTTTTCGTGATTATGTTAATTTATTTTTTCATTATACAGGAAGACGTGGTGTTACGCCTGAAATGGCAAAAACAGTAGTAAGAACATCAACAACGGCCATTGCTGCCCTCGCCGTCATGCGTGAAGAAGCAGACGCGATGATTTGCGGCTTAGAAGGACGTTTTGAACGTCAACTTGAATTGATTGAACAAATTATCGGTCTTGATCCTCATGTTCACCGTTTTTCTGCTATGAGTTTGCTTATCTCTCAACAACGTACTCTTTTCCTCACAGATACTTACGTCAATGAAAATCCTTCTGCAGAAGAAATCGCTGAAATGACTGTGTTGGCAGCTCAAGAAGTTGAAGCATTTGGAATAACACCAAAAGCAGCCTTATTATCACACTCAAACTTTGGTTCTAAAAACACAGAAAGTGCGCGTAAAATGCGACGTGCAACAGAAATTCTTGCCAAATTACACCCTGATTTAGAAGCAGATGGTGAAATGCATGCTGATGCTGCCCTTTCCAAAGTTTTTCGTGATCGTGTTTTCCCTGATTCTCGTCTTAAAAGTGAAGCTAATTTACTTGTCTTTCCAACACTTGATTCAGCCAATATCACGCTCAACACTGTTAAAAGCCTTACAAATGCACTCCATGTTGGTCCTATTCTAATCGGGGCAGCACGTCCCGCCCATATCTTAACGCCTTCAGTAACTTCACGGGGAGTTGTTAATATAACAGCCCTTGCTGTCCTTGCTGCCAATAGAAAAAATAGTCTCGTAAAATAAATGCGCAATAAAATTTCAAAGTTTTTTAAATATTGAGATATAGTATTTCATGTACTGTAAACCTCTTTTCTCTATAGAAAAGACAGTTATATTCTGGATTAAGGCTTTTTTTTAAAGAGAAAAAAGGCTAGAAGAACAGTATTAAATGTATTTTGAATTTACTAACTCTATAATAAGGAATCCGTGTATTGTCTGCTACGTTTGATAAAGTTGCTGATATTATTGCAGAAATCAGTGAAATTGATCGCAATATAATTACACCTGAAAGTCATACAATTGACGATTTGGGAATTGATAGTCTTGATTTTCTTGATATTGTTTTCGCTATTGATAAAGCTTTCGGAATAAAAGTTCCACTAGAACAATGGACGCAAGAAGTCAACGAAGGTACAGTTGCAACGGAAGAATACTTTGTTCTTAAAAACCTTTGTGCAAAAATTGATGATCTCGTTGCCTTAAAACAGGCGGAGTAATTTTTTTCATCATGCATGATCAATCTGTATTCATCACTGGTATAGGACTCATAAGCTCTCTGGGAGAAGGAACTGATCAACATTGGAATCTCTTAAATGATCCAGCCCGTCAACCAAACCTAGATTATACAACTTTTTCGCCCTACACAGTTCATAAATTGCCCGAAGTTAATTGGAGTTTACAAATTCCTAAAAAAAGTGATCAACGGCAAATGGGAACATGGCAACGTCTTGGTACTTATGCGGCTGGTCTTGCTCTTGATGACGCCGGTATGAAAAATAATGAGCAATTCACTTCAACAATGGATATGATCGTAGCAGCAAGTGGAGGAGAGCGTGATATTACTGTTGATACACAAATCCTTTCTAAAGCACGCGCAGTCGTCGATCATGCCTCTATGTTAAATGTTGCTCTTGCAACCGAACTTCGTCCAACATTATTTTTGGCACAACTTTCAAACCTTCTGGCAGGAAACATTTCAATTGTTCATAAAGTCACTGGATCATCTCGCACATTTATGGGAGAAGAAGGTAGTGGACTTTCTGCACTTCAAGTTGCTGTAGCCCGTATTAAATCGGGACAAAGTACCCATGCTCTTGTAGGAAGTTCCTATAATGCACAAAGTTATGATATGTTGTTAGCACATGAGCTTGGTGGTCTTTTAACTCATAATGGGTGGAGCCCAGTGTGGGGTCGTAAAGTTTACCCTGGCGGCGGTATTATAACCGGTTCTGGTGGTATTTTCTTCGTTCTTGAAAGTGGAGAACATGCGAAAAAACGTAACGCACGTGCTTATGCTGAAATTAGTCAAATTGTTACAGACCAAATAGATAGAACCAAAACTTCACTTAGAGAATCAATTGCAACAATGTTAAAAACTGTGTGCACTAAATCTGCCTTAGCCATTTCAGCAGCCTCTGGTGCTCATGAAGCAACAAAAGCAGAACAAAATGCTCTTGATGATGCTAATCTATCTTATCGCGGTATTACAACGTTATTTGGCTATATGCGGGAAGCACAATTTCCTCTAGCACTTGCTCTTGCAGCACTTGCAATTGAAAAAAAACACTGTTTTCCAGCGTTAAGTCCTCATGAAAAACCTTTTCTTAAAGAAGTACATGAAATATTTGTGACAACTATTGGTATAAAAAGAGCTGAAGGTATCGTACGTCTTACAGCTGTTTGAAGGGGAATTTCTATAGTGAAATATTATGATCATTTTGGACGTCCACTTGTAGCAATAACGGGGGCAGGTATTGTCACATCACTAGGACAAGGGAAACATGAGAATTGGCAAAAATTAACAAACGGTGTAAGCGGTATCCACAAAATAACACGTTTTCCCGTTGAGGGATTAAATACATATATTGCTGGAACAATTGATTTCCTCAAAGAAAGTACGCTTGGTGCTTCAGCTCTCTCTGAAAAGCTTGCGCATCTTTCTGCTGAAGAAGCTTTAAAACAAGCTGCTATTGATAAAACAAATTTTAATGGACCACTCTTTCTAGCTGCTCCTCCTGTTGAACTTGAATGGAAAGCACGTTTTAGTCTTGATCAAGAGGAAGAATTCAATAATGAGCCTTCTTATGCACATCTTCTTAAAGTCTGTAAGCATAAACTCCATGAAACGCTTTTTGAAACCACACAATTTGGTGCAATTGCAGAAAAACTTCAAAAAACATTCGGTACAAAAGGACTTCCTGTTACACTTTCCACTGCCTGTGCATCTGGTGCAACAGCAATTCAATTAGGTGTTGAGTCTATTCGACGGGGAGAGACAAATCGTGCTCTCATAATTGCGACAGATGGGTCAGTTTCAGCAGAATCTCTTATTCGTTTTTCGCTACTATCTGCTCTTTCAACTCAGAATGAGCCTCCAGAAAAAGCAGCAAAACCCTTTAGCCGTGATCGAGATGGTTTTGTTATGGCAGAAGGCTCAGGCGCTCTTGTTCTTGAATCTCTTCAAAGCGCATTAAACCGTAACGCTACAGTTTTAGGAATTTTAGCTGGCTGTGGAGAAACAGCCGATGATTTTCACCGTACACGTTCAAAACCTGATGCATCACCAGCAATTGAATCCGTTCGTAAAGCCTTAGACGATGCACAAATAACCATCAATGAAATTGACTATATTAATGCACATGGAACCTCAACACCTGAAAATGAGAAAATGGAATATCTTGCGTTATCAACAGTCTTCGGTGATCAGTTAGAGCATATTCCAGTCTCTTCTAATAAATCAATGATTGGGCATACATTAACTGCTGCTGGTGCAATAGAAGCCGTTTTTTCGCTTTTAACCATTCAATCGGGGATACTTCCACCGACAATAAATTACGATAATCCTGACCCTGCTATCCCTTTAGATGTTGTTCCTCATCATAGCCGTAAAGCCTGTGTTAATGCGGTTTTGTCAAACTCTTTTGGATTTGGTGGTCAAAATACGAGTCTTGTTATCACAGCATATAAAGGATAATCCTTTAATAATAAAATTTTATAACGCTAACCAATAATATATTTAAGGGGGATAATAATGCGTGCACTGCAACTCTTCGATGAACGTCGGCTTGAAATCACCAATATTCCCTCGCCATCTCCACCGAGCCTAGGTGAAGTAACGGTACGGATAAAAGCTGTTGCCCTTAATCACATTGATGTATGGGGATGGCGTGGCATGGCCTTTGCGAAAAGAAAAATGCCACTCATCATTGGTGCTGAAGCCTCTGGTGAGGTTATACAAATAGGAGATGGCGTTGAACATCTCCAACTTGGACAAATTGTCTCAATTTATGGTGCACAAACCTGCGGAATATGCCAAGCTTGTCATGAAGGACGGGATAATCTTTGCAGTAATGTAAAGGGAGTCTACGGTTTTCACCTTGATGGATTTGCGTGTGAGCTTGTCAATTTGCCAGCACGTTTATTAGTTCCAGCCCCTCTCCAATGTGATGAATTGCAAGCAGCTGTTGCTCCAATTACTTTTGGTACCGTAGAACATATGCTTTTCGATAACGCAAAACTACAAGCAGGAGAAACAATCCTGATACAGGCTGGTGGTTCAGGTATTGGCTCTGCAGCCATTCAACTTGCAAAACACATGGGATGTACAGTTATCACCACTGTAGGTTCAGATGAAAAAATTGCAAAAGCACACGCTCTTGGAGCAGATCATGTGATTAATTATCGTAAAGATCGTTTTGAAGGTGTGGTGCGTAAATTAACCCAAAAAAAAGGTGTTGACGTTGTTTTTGAACATGTTGGTGTCGATACATGGAACGGTTCTCTGTTATGTATGAAAAAAGGAGCACGCTTAGTGACTTGCGGTTCTACCTCTGGTGTTTCAGCACCAATAAATCTCATGCAATTATTCCAGCAACAGCTTAAGATATTCGGTTCATTTGGCTGCCGTATGGAAAATATGAAAAATGCCATGCAAAAAATGGCACAAAAAGCCGTGCACCCTGTCATTGATACAATTGTTAGGCTGGATGAAATTGATACAGCTTTAAAACGAATGGAGAGTCGTGATGTTTTTGGTAAAATTATCCTTAAAATCGATTAAATCATGATGAAGCTTTCTCTTAAAAATCTCATATATCGTATTAAAATTATAGCTAAAAAAATATCCTACTTGTTATGGGCATATCTGCTCTTTGGTTCTTTATTTATTCTAAAATGTTTTCCAGCCAAAATGGGAATTTCTTTTTTTGCTTGGTTAGCAAAAAAAATTGGTCCCCTTGTACATCGTCATCAAATCACACTTGCAAACCTTAGGAGTGCATATCCAGAAAAAACAGAGCAAGAACTCCATGTGATTGCAATAGAAATGTGGGAAAATATAGGACGTTTCCTAGCCGAATATATTTTTCTTGATAAAATTTTTGATTTTGATCCTCATGCAGACGAGCCAGGTTTCATTGAGGTTAAAGGCATTGAAATATTTGAGCGATTAAAAAATGAAAAAAAACCACATATTTTTTTCACCGCACATACTGGAAATTTTGAACTTCTGCCTATTTGCGCACAAAGTTTTGATCTTAATGTTACAGTATTATTTAGACCACCCAATAATCCCTATGTTGCCAAACGAATCCTTAAAGCACGACAAACTTCTATGGGACATCTTGTTCCCTCCAAGGCCGGTGCAGCATGGGCATTAGCAGCCAAATTAGAAGAAGGTGAAAATGTTGGTATGCTCGTTGATCAAAAATTTCGCCGCGGTGTCATGGGGACTTTTTTTAACAGACCTCTTAAAACAAACCCCTTAATTATAAAACTTGCTCGACAATATAACTGTGATATTTATCCAGCACGTTGTATTCGTTTGCCTAGTGGACGTCATCGTTTAGAGTTATATGAACATGTAGAACTTCCACGTGATGAAAAAAATGATATCGATATAGCTGCTTCTACGCAAAAATTAAATGATATTGTTGAATCTTGGGTCCGTGAATATCCTGGACAATGGATGTGGTTACATAGACGTTGGGACATCTAACATAAGCTCTATTGCTTACAAAGGAAGTGCAAAATGTTAGCCTCAAAAGATATCAAAGATCTCACTGCAATTATCACTGCATTACGAAACTCTGATAATGGTTGTATCTGGCATAAAAAACAAACTTTTGAATCCCTCATACCCTATATGCTCGAAGAAGTTTACGAAGTCATCGATGCCATTGAACGAAAAAATCGAAAGGATCTCTGTGAAGAACTTGGGGATCTTCTTTTACAAGTTGTCTATCATGCTACCATAGCACAAGAAGAAGGCAGCTTTACTTTTGAAGATGTTGTTTATGCAATCACGGAAAAAATGATTCGACGCCATCCTCATGTTTTTGGAAATGCTGAGCAAAAAAAACGAGGATTTATAAAAGAAGAGTGGGAATATATAAAAAAAAGAGAACAGGTTGAACAAAAAAGAATGTGTGAAGAAAAAAACAACAATTCCTCCACAAGCATACTCGCAAAAGTAAAACCAATCCAGCCAGCAAACCAAGAAGCGCTTGCTTTACAAGAAGCAGCGGCAAAAGTGGGGTTTGATTGGCAAGAGAGTGATAAAGTTTTTGCAAAAATAGAAGAAGAACTCGAAGAGCTCAAAGAAGCCATCAAAAATAAGAAAATTTCAGAAATAGAAGCAGAGTTTGGAGACCTCTACTTTATTCTCCTCAATTTGGCACGCCACTTAGCGATTGATTCACAAAAAGCATTAAAAAAAACAAATACAAAATTCCGAAATCGTTTTGCCTATATTGAAGAAAAGCTATCCACTCAATCTAAAACACTCATTGATGCATCTTTGAAGGAAATGGAAGCACTTTGGAAGCAAGCTAAAAATGAACAATCAAAATATTAAGTTTCTTGTACCAAGAAAACAAATCTCCTAAAATTACTCAATTACAAGTTCACTATAAGCTTAATTTGTTTTGCATTGATCTTGTCTAGCAGGGCGAAGTTCTACCGATTCCCCACACCCACATGCTGAAACTTGATTAGGATTTTTAAAGACAAAACCAGAACGAAGCGTTGTCTCTTCATAATCCATCTGTGTTCCTAATAAAAACAATACCGCATCATGTGCTACAAAAACACGGGCACCATTCACTTCAACAACGTCCGCATCTATCCCCTTTTCTTTGACAAGAGTAATTGTATACTCCATCCCTGCACAACCACCTTTTTTGATACCAACAAGAATACCCTGTGCATCTTTTGCATCCATAATCGCTTTAACACGATCCACTGCTGCTTGCGTCAAATTTATTACCGAAAAACGGCTCATCCTTTACTCTTTTCTTAGTTCAATAGACACTTTGAAAGTTTTTCCTCTATAATATTTTATCTGATCTTTTAGAAAAAAAACAAAACATAAATTAAAGCATTGTGACCTTGTTTGTTTGGATAAAAATACATACCCGTAAAATGAGACTTGTGATTATACAATCCAAAACTTACAATTTTTTATCCACATAAAATGCAAAATACCTCATCTATAAAAACTCTAAAAAAACGAAAACTTTTCAAAACCATACATTCACTTCTCTTCCTTTGAAAGTCTTTATCTTTTTAGATAAAGTAACGATTAGGTAAGGAAAAAATATACCTCCCACATTCATTTTCTCCCCTCCTTTTCCAATGCATACCCCTAAAGTCACTAATCTTATCCCCTTATAATCTGCAAAAGTAATTAAATGCATACATCTATTAACTATAGAACTAAAAATTTAATGATCACAAAGAATTTTATAGATTCGTTACTTATCTTGAATTAACAACAAAATATTGATGTCCAAATTTTTTTCAAAAGCTCTAAGTGCAAGAGCATTTTAGATTTTATTCTGTTTATTTTTTCTCTTGCCTTTAAAGAAACAGTCATTTAATCGTTTTACACGAACTCGGAGCGTAGCGCAGCTTGGTAGCGCACTTGACTGGGGGTCAAGGGGTCGTGGGTTCAAATCCCGCCGCTCCGACCATTTTTAAAAAGCTATAAAATAAGCTTACTTAAAAAGTGAATTATTATGTATTTCAATTGCACACACATGAACTTTTTCTTCAACAAAGAATAATGTGCAATGATATTTTATCATAAATTCGAGATAAGCTGTTTTATTTAAATGCGCTTCGTTCTTAGGAAAACACATACGAAACGCGAGACCTTTTGTCTCGCGTTTTTTATTCTTCAGAAAAATTTATAATTATTCGATCTCATATTTTCTAAATTTTCTTTACACGATAATGTCGCTGTTATCATTTTTTGTAATGGATGGTGACATCTGTACAGTTATCTTTTTGGGTTTTAATTCAGCTGGCATTTCCCTTTTAAGCTGAATATGAAGAAGTCCATCTCCAAGCTCTGCCCCAATAACCTTAACATGATCAGCTAAATGAAAACGCCGTTCAAAAGCACGCGAAGCAATACCTCGATAAAGGAATTCTCGTTCTTCATCATCATTTTCAGGCTTTCTGTCTCCTTTAACGATCAACTGGTTACAATGCGTTTCAATATCAATTTCATCTTGAGAAAAACCAGCAACAGCCATAGAAATTCTATAAGAATCTTCAGTTAAACGCTCGATATTATAAGGGGGATAAGAAGAAACTTCGTCTGGTTGTGTTCTAGAATCAAACCAGTTAAAAAGATGATCAAAACCTACTGTGGAACGATAAAATGGTGAAAAATCTACTTGACGCATAATATTGCCCTCCTCTAGAGCGACTATAATTTATAATTAATTCACAAAGTTCCCAAATGGCAAACTTGCTTGTGAACCCGTGGTCCCTTCACGGCAACCACACTATATTATCTGGTAATTGTTTTTCCTCATTTCAACTCTTTTGTACCTGAATTGATAAAAACTATCTAAAAAGTACCATACCCCTTTCTTAATCCTTCTTCCTCATTACATAAATAGTCAAAGTCATCTCATTATCTCACGTTGCACTAAGTTGCAGAAATACTACTGTAAAGGATGTCAATTGGAAACACCTCTTTATCGCATAGACTGGGAATCTACTCCTCCTAATATTCATCATAGCACCTTTAAAATAGCAATAGATCGCGAAATTCGTTTTGCGATAACATATCCTGAATTAGAAAAATCTAAGGGAACAATTGTTATTCTCGAAAGCTACGCAAATATTTTAGAAAAATACTTTTTACCAATAAATGAAATTTCTAAACGTGGTTTTCATACGGCAATATTTGACTGGTTTGATCAAGAAAAGACATCCTTTAAAACAAGAAAACAAAGCCGACATTATTATTTTGATATAAATAATGATATTAATGATTTATATGAATTTCTTAAAAATATTGTTTATCCTAATTGTCCGCCACCTTACTCTATGCTAGCCTATGGCATAGGTGGATTGATAGCACTGAGCGGATTAGATCTTATTAATCATCAGTTTAATAAATTGCTCTGTGTTTCTCCCCTTTTTACTCCATTCGGCAATAAAACGAATGGTTTTCAACATAAATTAACACAATTTCTTTCTGATATAGGTCTTGGCTTCATACCAGCGAAAAATAAAAAAAAACTAAAAAATATGCAATTAAAACACGCTCAAAAAGTGCCCTTCCCTTCCATTAATCCCCCAACATCCCTATGGATGGCATCGGTATTTAATGCGATTGATTCTGTGAAAAAAAATCTACTTCACGGGCATTTACAAATCCCAACACTCTTTATTCTCGCCAATCAAAAAAATATTGCAAACAATATTGAAGTGCGGCAATTATGCCAATATACACGTCTGACAGAAAATATTACTATTACAGGCGCTGAACTTGATACAATTATGGTTAACGAAGATTACAAAAAACAATTTTGGGCTGCATTTGATGCATTTATTCCCGATAATGTATCTGTAAAATAACACTAAACCTTAATTCCGCTTGCTCCATCAAAACAAAAATTTCTACGAGCAACGTCAATCTATAAAGACTTCTTTGATACAGTAGATAGCCTCTTTTAACAACTCACATGATTCGTTTTATAGACTCTACATACAAGCCATGAGCTAAATATTCATTACATCCTATAAAAAATACCTAATATACAAAGTATATCATTATATTAAACGATATTATTTAAATAATAATATAATTTTTAAAATAAAAAAATAATTAATATAAAAATCTACTTATATAAATAAAAATATTTTGTATTATTAATATAATTTTACATAAAAAATAAATAAAATAAACGTATTTAATAAAAATTATACATCTTTATAAATAAAACATCAAAATACTGTTTTTAATTTATTATTAAGTTGTTATTTTATATTATATCTATAAAAACAACAGTTTTTATCCATTTAAATAAAATACTCTAAAAAAACGCTGTTTATAATATTTATTTTAAAATATCTATAAAATACAAATAACTATAAAAAATATATTTTGTAATAGAAATTTTTTAAAACAACAAATTAACATAATATTCTTCTAATTTTCTAATATAGGTAGTCTCTACAGTAATGATTTTCATAAGTTTTTTAATGGAGTTCTGTTAAGAATGAAAAAAATTAAAAGAAAAAATAACAATGAATTATCTTAAAATATTTTGCAAGTCCCTCCTTTTTTAAAGTACATACATTTCGAATTTAACCAACTCACAACGAATATGCTGTATTCTGAATAAGAATGTAAAAATTAACCATTTTGCCATTCATTTCAATTATGAGCATTTTACCATCTTTTTTATAAATACTCTATATTGTATAATTGATGCGGCAAAAACTCTGACAAATGGAGCTATTGGAACATAATCATGAAACGAATCCTGCTCGCAGAAGATGATAACGATATGCGTCGCTTCCTAGTCAAAGCCTTAGAACGTGCAGGCTACGAAGTCGCCGACTTCGATAATGGCATTAGCGCATATGAACGTTTACAAGAAGAGCCTTTTTCTCTTCTCCTTACTGACATTGTGATGCCAGAGATGGACGGCATCGAACTCGCACGACGCGCTACTGAAATTGACCCTGATTTACGCGTAATGTTTATTACAGGTTTTGCAGCGGTTGCACTCAATTCAAATAGTGATGCCCCTCCTGATGCAAAAGTACTCTCTAAACCATTTCACTTACGTGATCTGGTAAATGAGGTTGAAAAGATTCTTATAGCTGCTTAAAAGGATATTTTTTAAATTATTCATGTCTGATAAAAGAAAAAATGAAATTAGGCATTGACGTTTGTCATTCTATATGATGTATGCAACATCAATGAATGGGCGTGTAGCTCAGCGGGAGAGCACTACGTTGACATCGTAGGGGTCACAGGTTCAATCCCTGTCACGCCCACCATTGCATTTTATATCAACATAACTTATTGTTTCCCCAAGTGTTTTTTACAGTGGGGATGCCTTAATAAGTTAAGGGAATAGGATTTTTCAACACGTCTCTAAAAGAGGAAATTGGCTTCTTTTTAGGTAATATTGTTATTTAGGATGATATGAAATTAAAGAATTTGGTGCACCCGACAGAATTCGAATCTGTGACCTCTGCCTTCGGAGGGCAGCGCTCTATCCAGCTGAGCTACGGGTGCTTCACACTGATTATTAAAATCAGTTATGGTCTTTTAACTAATCATACTCTTAGCTTCAATGCTAAATTATCATTCCAATAAAAAATTACTTGTTTGTAATTTATTTAACGACGCACTCCTTTTACTTTTTAATGATACTTTACCTTGAAATAACTTCTCTTTATTCAATGCTCTTTTTATTATAAAAAGAGCTTTTATTACAACTTCAAAACTCTCAAAAATAAGTTATAACATAAATTATAAGTATCAGGATAATTTTTAAATGACTACATTACCAAGTCGCTTTCATTTTATTTCCGCAGAAACTGAGGAAGCTCTCAAAGCTACCCATAAATTAATTTCCGTTTATGGTCATTCTTCTCTGGAAGAAACTGATATTGTTGTTGCAATCGGTGGTGATGGGACAATGTTACAAACCGTACGAGAAGTCATGAACACAGGCAAACCTATTTATGGCATGAATCAAGGTTCTATAGGATTTCTTATGAACGAATTTCATGAAAAAAAATTGCCTAATCGTATTGCTGTCGCTCATAGAAAAGAAATCCATCCCCTGCGCATGATTGCAAAAGCTAAATGTCAAGGATCTATCGAGGCGCTTGCAATCAATGAAGTATCCCTCTTTCGGCAATCTTACCAAGCAGCAAAAATTCGTATCACCATTGATAACAACGTACGCATGGAGCAATTAAATTGTGATGGTGTTCTTGTTGCCACACCAGCAGGATCAACCGCTTATAATTTATCAGCACAAGGACCTATTTTGCCCCTTATGGCCCCCCTTATGGCCCTCACTCCCGTGAGCCCCTTTCGCCCTCGGCGTTGGCATGGAGCATTGCTTCCCAATACAGTGACAGTGCGCTTTGATATGCTTGAACCTGACAAACGCCCTGTCAACGCTGCTGCTGATAATGTTGAAGTTAAATCTGTCCATTCAGTTACTATTTCAATGGCAACAGAAGTAACAGCTTCAATCCTTTTTGACTCAAATCATTCATGGGATGAGCGCATTTTATCAGAACAATTTCGCTATTAATGATTGTATTATGCGTTTTATGTGTATATGATTGTTATAGTTGGATTTTTTATGAAAGCATCTTAACACTCTTTAAGAATGGAGAATATTAGTTATACTCATCATTTAGATAGCGAAATTAAAATCACAGAGCAATTGATAAAAAAATGATACCATCTTTAAACAGTTTTGATGATTTAGGTCTTTCCGCAAAGGTTATTAATGCCGTAAAATCAGCGGGATATACCGTTCCAACACCTATTCAAAGTGAAACAATTCCGCATGTCCTTCAAAGAAAAGATGTTCTAGGAATCGCTCAAACGGGAACAGGTAAAACTGCTTCTTTCGTATTGCCTATGCTCACTCTTCTTGAGAAAGGTCGTGCAAGAGCACGAATGCCCCGTACGCTCATCTTAGAACCAACACGGGAAATTGCAGCTCAAGTTGAAGAAAATTTCGATAAATACGGAATAAATCATCGTTTAAATGTTGCTCTTTTGATTGGTGGTGTTTCTTTTGAACTCCAAGATCGCAAACTTGAACGGGGAGCTGATGTTCTTATAGCAACACCAGGGCGCCTTCTTGATCATTTCGAGCGTGGTAAATTGCTCCTGATGGGCGTTGAGATCCTTGTTATTGATGAAGCTGATCGCATGTTGGACATGGGCTTTATTCCTGATATTGAACGCATCTGTAAGCTAACACCTTTTACGCGTCAAACTTTGTTCTTTTCTGCAACAATGGCACCAGAAATTACAAAACTAACGAAACAGTTTTTACATTCCCCGGTATCTGTTGAAGTTACAAAAGCTTCCTCAACAGCGACCACAATTACACAACGGCTTGTCAAATCTGGAAATAAATCATGGGATAAAAGAGCAGTTCTACGAGAACTTATCCAAAATGAAGGTGCTGATCTTCAAAACGCTATTATTTTCTGTAATCGCAAGAGAGATATCTCTGAACTTTTTAGATCACTCATTAAACATAACTTTAATGTAGGTGCATTGCATGGAGATATGGACCAATATTCACGCATGAGCACCCTAGCCGATTTTAAAAATAATAAACTTACACTTCTTGTTGCTTCTGATGTCGCTGCCCGTGGACTCGATATTCCAGCTGTAAGTCATGTATTTAACTATGATGTTCCTACACATGCTGAAGACTATATCCATCGAATTGGTCGTACAGGGCGTGCAAATCGCAGCGGAAAAGCTTTTACAATTGTCACAAAAGCTGATCAAAAATATATCAATGCCATTGAGGAAATGAGTAATGAAAAAATTGAATGGCTCAATGGAGATCTCTCGACTTTAATAACTGATGATCAAACAGAAGATATTGTTGTAAAGAAAAGGTCTTCAAAATCTTCAAAGAGAACTGCTCCCAAAGAGCCTGTTGCTCACATTAAAAAATCTGCAAAAGAGAATAAAATAGATTATATCAAAAGCGTGAATAATAAAGAAAAACCACCTGAACAACAGCGCCCACGAAAAAATAAAAATTACACGCCCCTTGGATTTGGTGATGATATTCCTGCATTCATGCTTATAAAAACGCGTAAATAAACCCGTAAGTTACTCTCCTTAAGAGTAAAATAAACAAATAATGCTTAAAAAAGCTGCTCTTATTTCCCAGATAATCTTTCTATTACCTTTTCTCGTCCTAAGAGCTGTAAAAGTTTTCCCATTTCAGGTCCATGATTCATGCCTGTCAGTGCCTGACGTAATGGCATAAATAAAGACTTTCCTTTCCGACCTGTTTTTCCTTTTAATGCGGTTGTCCAAATTTTCCAACTTTCCTCATTCAAAGCACCTTCAGGTAAGAAATCGAGTGATTGACGCACAAATTTATGATCCTCTAATGCTACTGTGTCAAAATTCTGTTCATCATGAATGATTTTCCACCATAAGACAGCATCATTGACTTTATCAATATTGCTTCTTATCGCGTTCCAGAAATATTCCGCCTTATCTCCTTCAATAGAAAGTTTTTTAAGGCGCATGTTAACGTTTTCATAACTTAGTTCATGAACAAGATGACTATTCAAAGTACAAAGATCAGCAAGATCAAATTTTGCAACCGATTTTGATGTATCTTGTAAATTAAAATGCTCTAAAAGTGCTGCTTGATGGGGATAGGGATGTACATTTTGTGATGTCCCAATCAAAACAGCAAGACACTGAACAGCTATAGATTCAAATCCTTCTTCTCGTAGAGAACGAATAGAAAGATCATTATTGCGTTTTGAAAATCCTTTTCCTAAAACTGTTGCCAATAAATTGGTATGACCAAAAACAGGTAATTCTGCATTGAGAGCTTTAAAAAGAGCAATCTGAACCCCTGTATTTGTAATATGATCATCCCCACGAATAATATGTGTAATGGCCATATCTGCGTCATCCACAACAGACGGCAATGTATAAAGATAGGTTCCATCTTTACGAATAAGGACAGGATCTGAAAGAGAAGCCAAATCAATCGTCTGCTTTCCCTTTACGGCATCATTCCAGCAAACTTCTGTTCTCTTTGTTTGCAAAGGATCACTTTCAAAATTAGGAAGAAGAAAACGCCAATGCGGTTTACGACCTTGTAATTCAAAGTTTTTTTTGTCTTCTTCTGTCAACTTCAATGCTGCACGGTCATAAATAGGAGGCAATTTGCGTGAAAGCTGGATTTTACGACGCCGCTCTAATTCCTCTGTTGTCTCATAACAAGGATAAAGAAGACCACGTTGTTTGAGAATTTCTGCCACTTCATCATATCGATTAAATCGCTTGGATTGGTAATAAATTGCATCTGGTTGAATACCGAGCCATTCAAGGTCAACAGCAATAGCATCGATATATTCTTGTTTAGAACGTTCAACATCTGTATCATCATAGCGCAAAACAAATTCTCCCTTATACGCTTGCGCATAAAGCCAATTGAAAAGCGCAATACGGATATTGCCAATATGAATATAACCTGTTGGAGAGGGAGCAAAACGAACTTTAACCATAAAATAATACTCAATTTTTATCGCGAAAATGATTGACTATGGGATAGCGACGATCGCGTCCGAAATTCTTGTAACTGATTTTTACACCAGGCGCAGATTGACGCCTTTTATATTCGGCACCATAAAGAAGCTGTTCAACTTTCGCAACAGTTTCTCGTGAATGTCCACGTTTAACAATATCACAAATACTCATGTCATTTTCTACAAGAGATTGTAATATATCATCTAAAATAGGATAAGGCGGAAGAGAATCTTCATCTTTTTGATTTTCCCGCAGCTCTGCAGAGGGTGCTTTTTCTATAATATTGGATGGAATGATCATTCCTTCTGGTCCTCTCAAATTGTGCAAGTGATTTTTATTGCGCCACTCCGCTAATGCATAAACCTGCATTTTATAAATATCTTTAAGAGGATTAAACCCGCCATTCATATCCCCATACAGTGTTGCATATCCCACAGCCATTTCTGACTTATTGCCTGTCGTTACCACCATTGAGCCGAATTTATTTGAAAGCGCCATTAAAAGTGTACCGCGTATACGACTTTGAAGATTTTCTTCTGTGACGTCAGAGGGTAACCCTGAAAAAACAGGGGCCATTGTCTTTAAAAAAGCCTCAACAGGTTGTGCAATCGGTATGATTTCATAACGACATCCCAAAAGATCAGCACATTCTTTGGCATCTTTTAATGATTCTTGCGAAGTATAATGATAGGGCATCATAATGGTGCGAACCCTCTCAGCACCAAGAGCATCCACCGCCATTGCCGTACACAGGGCTGAATCAATTCCTCCTGAAAGACCAAGAATAACATCCTTAAAGCCATTTTTATTAACGTAATCTTTCAACCCCAAAACACAAGCTTGATAATCAGCTGCTAATCCATTGAGAAAACTTTCATTAGGACCTGAAATACAGTGCCATCCCGTCGTTGTTTTTTGCCAATGGCTTAAAGCAATATGGCTATCAAAGTGTTTCATTTGAAATATCTTTTTGCCTTGTCCATTCAAGGCAAAAGACCCACCATCAAAAACGAGCTCATCTTGACCACCTACTTGATTAGCGTAGATAATTGGCACTCCAGATTGTAGAGCCTGCGTATGAACAACGTCTATACGTTTTAATGTTTTATTACGATAATAAGGAGATCCGTTAAGGACGAGAATAATCTCAGCCCCTTTATCTTTAAGCTCTGTACTAAGAGAGAAATCATTCCAAAGATCCTCACAAATGACTATTCCCAATTTGATTCCATGATAAATAATAGGCTCAGGACGTGGACCGGAAGAAAATAGACGCTTTTCATCAAATTCGGCATAATTAGGTAAATCAAACTTTAAGCTTTCGGCAATGACTCTCCCTTCATCAAGAAGCATGACACCATTATAAATTTTGCCATTGCGTCTTAATGGAAGACCGATGACAATTCCTGGTCCGCCTACGGTTACTTTTGCTAATTTTTCAATGGCCTCTTCACATGTTTTTGTAAAAGCAGGTTTTAGAACAAGATCTTCCGGCGGATAAGCGCTTATAAAAAGCTCCGAGAATAAAACAAGATCAGCCCCCTCTTCTTTAGCCTTTTGATGTGCCATAACAGCTAAAGAAAAATTCCCCTCAATATCACCAACAATAGGATTTAATTGGGCAATTGCTACCCGAAAATCATTTTTCATAAGCGCTTTTTATCACTTCATCAGTTTGGCAACCACAACTTTATTTTTCATCATCGGAAATATCATTTTTTAAAATTCTTTTCTGCCATAATGACCTAAAAAATATTAGGCAAATTTTTGCCTATCCCCCAGCAGCAATTGCTAACGAGTCAGTCACGCGATTTTTTTTAAGGAGTTCAGCAACAAGAAAAGCCAATTCTAACGCTTGATCTGCATTTAACCGTGGATCACATTGCGTATGATAACGATCAGACAAATCGTCCACAGAAATGGCATGCGCCCCTCCTGTACATTCAGTAACATCACGACCTGTCATCTCAATATGTATGCCTCCTGGATAAGTTCCCTCTCCATGATGCACGGCAAAAAAATTCTCGACTTCTTTTAAAACATAATCAAAGGGACGCGTCTTATAACCATTGGCAGTAATTGTATTGCCATGCATTGGATCACATGACCATATAACCGCACGCTTCTCGCGTTCAACGGCACGGATGAGTTTAGGCAAATAACTTTCAACCTTATCATAACCAAAGCGCGTAATAAGTGTAAGCCGCCCCGGCTCATTTTTAGGATTTAGAATATCAATTAATCTTAAAAGCTCATCAGGTTCAATAGAAGGACCACACTTTAATCCTATAGGGTTTTCAATGCCACGGCAATACTCAACGTGAGCATGATCAATCTGTCGTGTACGGTCACCAATCCATAACATATGGCCAGATGTTGCATACCAATTTCCTGAAGTTGAATCAATCCGCGTCAAAGCCTCTTCATAACCAAGTAAAAGCGCTTCATGACTAGTATAAAAAGATGTTTCACGTAATGAAGAATGCGTTTTGGATGTAATCCCTATAGAACGCATAAAATCAATTGCTTCAGAAATACGCTCTGCCAATAATTCATAACGTTCCCCCTGCGGACTGTTAGAAACAAAACTCAACATCCATGTGTGAACATTTTCTAAATTAGCATAGCCACCTTGTGAAAAAGCACGCAATAGATTAAGCGTTGCCGCAGATTGGCGATAAGCCATGGACATCCGTTGTGGATCCGGAATACGAGAATCGGCGCCAAATTCAATGCCATTAATAATATCCCCCCGATAAACAGGAAGCTCAATCCCTTCTTTGCTTTCAATATCAGAAGAGCGTGGCTTTGCAAATTGACCAGCAATACGACCAATTTTAACAACGGGTTTAGAACTACCAAAGGTTAAAACAATCGCCATTTGCAAAAACACACGAAAAAAATCTCGGATATTATCAGCTTCATGTTCTGCAAAGCTTTCGGCACAATCACCACCTTGCAATAAAAAAGCTTGTCCTTTAGCAACAGCTGCTAATTCATTTTTTAAATCACGAGCTTCACCGGCAAAAACTAAAGGAGGATAGCTTCTCAGTTTTCGTTCAACATTTTCTAACATAGACTTATCCGGATAAGTCGGAACTTGTTTAATTGGCCTTTTTCTCCAAGAGTCAGGCGCCCATTCTTTTATCATTACACTCTCTCTAAAGATTAAGCTTAAAGATTAGCATATCAAAAACTTTTTACCATAATATATGCTGTTTAACTTTCTATTTTCTTCCCATTTTCATATATATAACTTGGTTTATACATTGTTACCAATTCTTCTGCCATTGTTGGATGCACTGCCATCGTCTCGTCAAAGATATCCTTCGTCAGCTTACCCTTGAGAGATATCCCTATAAGCTGTGCCATCTCACCAGCATTTTCCCCTAAAATATGAGCGCCCACAACAATACGGCTTTCACCATCAACAATGAGTTTCATAAGCATTTTCTCTGAACTACCAGAAAGAACATTACGCATAGGACGAAAAACTGTACGATAAATTTCAAGACGCTTATAACGCTTTACCGCCTCTTCTTCTGAAAGACCAACCGTTCCAATCTCTGGCTGTGAAAAAACTGCTGTTGTAATTAAATCATAATCAGGTCTTGTGGGAATATTCTCAAATGCTGTCTTAACAAAACACATTGCATCATGAATCGCAACAGGTGTTAATTGAATATGACCTGTTACATCACCAACAGCCCAAATATGGGGGATATTTGTTGTCATTTTCTCATCAACAACAACTGCACCAAATTCATCCACTTGAACACCTGCCCTATCAAGTCTTAAACCCGTTGTATTTGGTACACGCCCCGTAGCCAACATAATCTGATCGGCACTGATTATTTTCCCATTGGATAAAACAACTTCATAACAATTTTCTGCAGCCTGCACTTTAGAAATTGTTATTCCGTAGAGAATAGAAATCCCTTTTTCAATCATTGCATCGCTGAGCAATTGCCGCAAATCATGATCAAAATTACGAAGGATTAAATCACTCCGATGGAGGAGTGTTGTTTTTACACCTAATTCATGAAAAATATTAGCAAATTCAACACCAATATACCCTCCACCAACAATGACTATTGATTTTGGGAGTTGATCAAGGTCAAAAATCTCATTAGAAGTAAGGCAAAATTCACCACCTTCTATGGGAGTATTTTGTGCAAATTTTGCTCCCGTTGCAATCAAAATTTTTTCTGCACTTACCCGCTCACCCGTAGCAGAAAGCTCTAATGTGTGATCATCTATAAAAGTAGCACGACTTTCATAAATATGCACATTGTTATTTTCTAATCCCTTACGATACAGCCCTTCTAACCTTGATATTTCTTTATTTTTAGCTGCAACCAACTTTTCCCAGCTAAAAATTGGATCCGCATATTCCCACCCAAAACCAACACTTTTCTTAAATTCTTTTACATATTGTGATGCATAAACATAAAGTTTTTTAGGAACGCAACCACGAATAACACAAGTGCCCCCTATACGATATTCCTCTGCTATAGCGACCCGCTTGCCAAGACCTCCAGCAAGCCGTGCTGCACGCACTCCACCAGAACCACTTCCAATAACAAATAAATCAAAATCAAAAGAGCCCACGAATTATTCCTTCTTATATAGCTGCAAGAGTAGGCTAAGGTCTTTTATTATCAAATGAAAGTCTTTTTTCTTTTGAAGAAGCATTTTTTATAAAGCAGTATTCTAAAAAGACCTACTCTCATTAAAATATTAAAAACGGCGGGAAAACCGCCGCTATTAAAAAAATCAGAAATTGCCCATTGTTGTCATGATATCGATCAAGCTATTTTTTATTTTCTGAAGATTCTGATTTTATTGGCATATTTGTAGGCATAATAGAATTATTCAAATTAAGTGTTTCT
This sequence comes from Bartonella sp. TT121SHDZB, assembly GCF_042193415.1. Taxonomy (NCBI): domain Bacteria; kingdom Pseudomonadati; phylum Pseudomonadota; class Alphaproteobacteria; order Hyphomicrobiales; family Bartonellaceae; genus Bartonella; species Bartonella sp. TT121SHDZB. Next base: position 166,377 of record NZ_JBHILR010000003.1, read on the forward strand.
GACATCTCTTTTTTCACATTTTCTACAAGATCCCGCATAAGAGCAGAACGCCATACATCAAATGCAGAAAAGGAATCACGTGCAATATTGGGGACTTCTGTCAAAAACTTTTTACCGGTATCAGAATTATAAAATGTTGTTATCGCATCAAGCTCTTTTTGAGTAAAATATTTTGCGTACACATGAGCAATCTCTTTTTCTAGATCAGAGCGCCTTTTAATTAAAGCAAGCGCCTGCTTATCAACAATATCAGAAATAGCTGTTGCCAAATTCGGATCATCGCTGATCAATTCATTTTTGAAATCATGAACCGCATTTGGTAAAAAACTATCAAATTGATCCGTTGCATGAATGGCTCTGATTGCCTTTCGCGCTGAATCTAAATGCTGGTCACTCACACCTTGTGCATAAACCATTCCAATATTCACAAAAAAAATGGTAATTACACCCAAATATGCAACAAAACGTTGAAAAGAAAGTATTATTCTCATTTAATGATTACCCCGATAGCTAATTATAATTTAAATTCGTTATTCTACCCAAAATCTTTAATACCATTTTTATTGTGCTAACATATCATCATGTAAATGTCTTTTCTAAAAATCCAATGGTTCTAAAACTTTTATTTGACCATCAGCCATAGCGACAATTGCACGTGAAGCCACCCCCAAAAAAAGGCCATGCTCAACAACACCAGGAATAGCAAGAAGTGCATCCGATAATGGTTTTGGTTGCAAAATGCAGCCCCAAAATGCATCAAGAATAAAATGTCCACCATCCGTTTCAAAAGGACTTTTTCCATTCATTCGCAATGTAATTTCTCCAGAAAGTCCTAAATCATTAGCGACTTTTTCGATGGCCTTGCATGTTGTGTGGATACCAAATGGATTAACTTCAATTGGTAGTGCAAAAGCACCAAGTCTTTTTACCACCTTTGTTTCATCAGCAATGACAAGCATTGCACGAGATGCCGATGCCACAATTTTTTCATACAACAATGCTCCCCCACCCCCTTTAATGAGCATCATCTGAGGACCAATTTCATCTGCTCCGTCAATATCAAGATCAAGCTCAGGTATTTGTTCTAAAGTGCTAACAGGCACTCCAAACTTACGACAGAGTTGTTCAGAATATTTTGAAGTAGCAACACCAGTCACCCGCAAACCATCCGCAACACGCTCACCTAGAAGACGAATAAATTCATTGACTGTCGAACCAGATCCGATACCAAGCCGCATACCATCTTCAACAAACTCAAGCGCTTTAATAGCTGCCATTTTTTTTAACTGCTGAACATTCATGAATGATTTTGCCTTTTTCCGTAAGCAACATTTATCCCCCTATTACCACCGATAATAATGATAATAAAAGATAACCTCTTGACGCAATCTATTTAAATTTACCGTCATCTTTTGCTTGAAGAGATGTTACTCGTTATAGAAATATATGATAAGAATAAAATAGAATAATCAACAATTATCTTTTTTATTTCTTTAAGAAAATTTGTTAGCATTTTTCTCATTCAAGATGACGTTGATAAACTTACCAATTGAAAAAACGCAAAATATGACCAGAAAAATCTTCTATTATTTTTTGTTTTGTCATTATCCAGATATGAAGAAAAATGTGATAAATTATATGTTTTTTTATGAATACTGTCTGTGTATATTCCATGGTCTATGAAACCCTAGTGAAGACCAAATAATATCCCCACTTTTAGTCATCATAACGCTCCCTCGTGATAACAATTTCTGAGGCATAAATATTATTTTTGCCTTCTTGTAACAAGTTGGATTATGCATTACAAATGTCTGAATGAGAATATCTGCCTCTACACATTGATCTGTTTCTCTCTGTAAAACGATCACTTTTAATCCATTATCCAATAAAGATGTACATACATGATAATCACAAATAAATTGTCCGTGCAACGAAGGACCATATTTTGTTGGTTTAATCGTTTCATTCACACGAAATGACTTTTCCCATATGGATGTCGTGAACTTAGAAATATGGTAACGATCAATATATAATTTTTTATCATGGATAACGCCCACGAGACGCATATTATCTGCTATAATCAGTTGTACAGGAGAATGCATTATACAAATAGAAATACCTGCCAAAATAAACAAACTAAAAAAGAGCCGGATGGGTGTTTTGCAAAAAGTCAGTCCAACCAAGCCTATACTCAATAAAACTAACGCTGATAACGGCATAAAACCAGGATTTAAATCAGGAGAAATAGCCTTGATAGCATGTGCAATCTTTATTACAAGATCAACTCCAAACCCCATAATTTGAAGGGGAAGCCATTCGAATCCTCCTAACATTGCAAGAACTGCGATTAATCCAAAGGGAATGACAAAAATTGAGATGACAGGTAAAGCGAAAGCATTACTGATAATGCTCAAAGATGCCATATTAGAAAAATGATAAGCAGCATAAATTCCACTTGCACTCCCTGCAACAAAGGAAGAAGCACACGTTGAAAGTATCGATAAGAAAATAAAATTTATCACTCCCCCTCCAACATAAGAGGGAGTTGTTTTTCTTTTACGAAAAAATGATCTTCCACTCCACCAATCAAAAAAAGCAATCAAAGCAGCAGTCGCAGAAAAGGACATTTGAAAGCTAGGACCTAATATTTCATGGGGTGTCATCGCCAGAGTTATCAACCCTGCAATGGAAAAATTACGCATTGTTATAGCAGAGCGATTACACAATATAGCAACCAACATAACAGCAATCATCACAAAACTTCTTTGCGCTGATATTGCTAAGCCTGACAATAATAAATAAAAAGCTGTTATCATAAACGCAACGATAGCAGCAAATTTTTTACTGGAATAATAGGAAGAAAAAACTGGAAAAAATGCTAAAAAACTACGGATACTCAAAAGAACTATACCGCTTAACAACGCCATATGTAAACCTGATATTGATAAAATATGGGCTAATCCAGCTGTACGTAATGCTTCATTTGTCTCATTTGAAATACCAGCACGCTGCCCTGTTATGAGAGCAGCTGCAACGCTCCCCTTTTCTCCTTCAAGGGCTATACGGATTCTTTGTGTCATCTTCGTGCGTAAATTTTCAATTTTCTGTAGAATGATAGCGAATATTCCATCAGGCTGCGAAACGGATATTTTTCTTGGTTTTCCTAAATAAACGCCTTGTGCTCCAATTCTTTTAAAATAATTATGAAAACTAAAATCGTAGCCTCCTGGACGCACCGGCCCAGAGAATGCACGCATCCTCACTTTTCCATGCAGTCCATCACCAATCGCTAAGCCAGATGGCAAATATCTTGCCGATAAACGAACACGAAGAAGACTATGGCGTAATACGGGCTTTTCTGTACTCAAAATATCCAAAACTAAACGAAATCCTCCTTTGGCACCTGACTCAATAGAAACAATTCTTCCCGTCAATGTAGTGACAATGTCACTGCTTAGCATGGGTGTTGCAATACGCCACGTTTCTATTTTTGCCGCTAAAGCACCCAATATAATACAAAACAGAAACCCCACGGGAATCCATATTTTTCGATAAAAACGTGCACCATAGAATATTGCGAGAAAAATACTGACCAACGCCCCCAATTGTCCCCAAGTTGGTTCCCACTCTAAATGAAAATAGAAAATGATTCCTAGGGCAAAAAAGACTAAAATCAGCGAAAAAAGGATACCAAAAGAAACTTCTTTATTGATACAATCTTCTAACCATTTGCGAAAAAAAATGATTACTTCTTTTAAGAGTGTCCATAAAAAAAGTTTTTGTTGGTTATAGCCACCATTCTTTGCATCATCATATCTAGAAAAAACACTCTGCCCTATCTGACATGGCTTTTTTTCTTCTGTAACAGATTTTTCGGATAAACTCGCTTTAACTTTACTTTTATAAAACATCAGTCCCCCACTTTAACTTGCAATACGGCTATTGCACGCCCCATCACTTATGCTAACATGACTTTTCTATAAAGTTCCATAAGGAATATCTCAATTTAAAGGAAAATATTCGTGTCTGTTATTACTCGTTTTGCCCCCTCACCCACTGGTTTCCTTCATATTGGTGGTGCTCGTACAGCTCTTTTTAATTGGCTTTATGCAAAACATACCGGTGGGAAAATGCTTCTACGAATTGAAGATACAGACCGAGAGCGCTCAACAGAAGCAGCTGTAAAAGCCATTATAGATGGCTTGCACTGGATGGGTCTTAGTTATGATGGCCCCCCTATTTCGCAATTCGAACGTGCAGAACGTCACCGCCAAATCGCTGAACAGTTGGTCAAGAATGGCAAAGCATATTATTGTTATGCTTCACCTGAGGAGTTAGCTGAAATGCGTGAAAAAGCCCGTGCAGAAAGGCGCCCACCACGTTATGATGGACGCTGGCGCGACCGTGATCGTTCTGAAGCTCCTAAAGGTGTTAAGCCTGTTATTCGCATCAAAGCCCCTCAAGATGGAGAAACGATCATACATGACCGTGTTCAAGGTGATGTTCGTTTTCCTAATAAAGATTTAGATGACTTTATTATTTTGCGTTCTGATGGTTCACCTACTTATATGCATGCCGTTGTCGTTGATGATCATGATATGGGGATCACACATATCATACGTGGTGACGATCATCTTACCAACGCAGCCCGACAAACGATTATCTTTAAAGCAATGGGATGGGACATTCCTGTTATGGCACATATCCCTCTTATCCATGGTGAAAACGGCGCAAAATTATCAAAGCGGCATGGTGCGCTGGGTGTGGATGCCTACCGAACTATGGGATATCTGCCTGGTGCTCTGCGCAATTACCTTGTCCGTTTAGGTTGGAGTCATGGTGATGATGAACTTATGTCACTCGAAGATATGATTTCTTGGTTTGATATTGAGGATATTAACAAAGGTGCTGCTCGTTTTGATCTCAAAAAGCTCGATTCCATCAACGGACACTATATACGCATGAGCAATGATCAAGAACTTTTTGATAACGCTCTCGATATCCTACCAGAAACCGATAGGGGGACACAAATCATTGAAAGACTTGATGAAAAACGCCGTGTTCAATTTTTAAAAGCAATTCCACATTTAAAAGAACGTTCAAAAACACTGTGTGAACTAATTGACAATGCCGCCTTCATTTTTACGCAACGACCCTTACAGCTTGATGAAAAAGCAAAAATGCTCTTAGATAAAAATGGACGAACCATTTTAAACGATCTTTATCTTGCCCTGAAAGATTGCTCTTCTTGGGATACGAACGTTCTAGATGAAATTCTTCGCTCTTATGTACAAACACAGAATCTCAAATTTGGATCTATCGCCCAACCACTTCGCGCAGCTCTTACAGGATGTGCAACATCGCCAGGTGTTTTGGATATTCTTGTTTTATTAGGACGCGATGAATCCCTTTATCGCATCAAGGACCAACTTATCACAACAATATGCTCATAATGGGTACTGAGTATATCTCCTCAAATGAGCCTCTATACAGATATCTCAACACGATCTAAAAGAGTTTTTTATGTTACATCATTGAAATACATTTCCTATTGAGTAATAATGATCAATAAGGAAATATTTTAGATTGCATGCACTCACTTTTAGAGGCAATCTACCCTTAATATAAGTAAGAAAAGCTTCAGTTATTGTATATCTCCTACTCTGATGAAGCAGAGTCTTAATTTTTAGAAGCGAAGGATCTGAAAGGAATACCGAATGTCTGAGAATAGCGCACATATTATTGTGAATGATAAAAAAGTAGAACTTCCCCTGCGTAAAGGCACAAGTGGACCCGAAGTCATCGAAATTGCTTCTCTCTACAAAAAAACTGGTATTTTTACTTATGATCCGGGGTTTACTTCAACAGCTTCTTGTGAATCAAAAATTACTTATATTGATGGTGATAAAGGTATATTGCTTTATCGTGGTTATCCTATCGACCAATTGGCTGAAAAAGGAGATTTTCTCGAAAGTTGTTATCTTCTCCTTTATGGTGAACTCCCAACACAGCAAGAAAAAAATGACTTTGATCGATGTATTATGCAGCATACCATGGTCCACGAACAGTTTTCACGTTTTTTTCACGGCTTCCGTCGTGACTCTCATCCTATGGCTGTTATGGTTGCCTGCCTTGGCGCTATGTCTGCGTTCTATCACGACTCTATTGATATTACGGATCCTCACCAGAGAATGATTGCTTCTGTACGTCTTATCTCAAAAGTTCCAACGCTTGCTGCTATGGCCTATAAATACAGTATCGGACAAGCCTTTGTTTATCCACGCAATGATCTTAGTTATGCTGCAAATTTCCTCCATATGTGCTTTGCTATTCCTTGTGAAGAATATAAAATAAACCCAGTGCTTGCCCGGGCGATGGATCAAATCTTTATCCTTCATGCAGATCATGAACAAAATGCTTCTACATCTACAGTGCGTCTTGCTGGATCCTCGGGTGCTAATCCGTTTGCCTGTATTGCAGCAGGTGTTGCATGCCTTTGGGGACCAGCACATGGTGGTGCCAATGAAGCATGTCTAAAAATGCTCCAAGAAATAGGTTCTATTAAAAGAATTCCTGAATTTATTGCACGTGCAAAAGATAAAAATGATCCTTTCCGCCTCATGGGCTTTGGGCACCGTGTCTATAAAAATTATGATCCACGTGCAAAAATCATGCAAAAAACTTGCCATGAAGTTTTAAAAGAACTCAACATTCAAGATGACCCGCTTCTTGATATTGCAATAGAACTTGAAAAAATCGCTTTAAATGATGAATATTTTATCGAAAAAAAGCTTTATCCCAATGTTGATTTCTATTCCGGCATTACATTAAAAGCTCTAGGTTTTCCAACTGAAATGTTTACTGTCCTTTTTGCATTGGCACGCAGTGTCGGGTGGGTGGCGCAATGGAAAGAAATGATTGAAGACCCTGCACAAAAAATTGGTCGTCCTCGACAACTCTACACAGGCTATGCCATGCGTAACTATGTTCCTATAGATGAACGTGCAAATTAAAAAAAGAAATCAATAAAGCTTCATTTACTGAAGCTTTATTGAGAATAATCAAAAAACATCCTTTAAGAATTTTTATAAAATGTGATTCTAAAACTCTTTCTACAAAGAAATTGAGAATTTTACCTTATAATTCTCATTATCTTTAATGGAAATGTATTCCCTATCATTCCCTCATGTTTAAAAGCCTTATTACATATTAAAATCTAGCAAAGCCAGAATTTTTCTTTTTATCTTCTCCAGATAAAATTGCAAAAAGCTTACATTAAGTGCTTCTCTAAGATGCCAAAACTTCTTATCCCTCTTCAAATAGATTCGAATAAAAATACTTTACATTTTGTCATGTTAAGAGCTAAAATTTTCTTTGTATTTAAGTTAATAGGTTTTCTTTTAAAGACAAATTATTGATTTTTAAGTAAAATCATTAAAAATCATCATACAATCAATAAGAGGTGACCTTCTTTCCTGTATTTTTTATTCCCATACTTAATAAAAAGAAATTATTTTTTTGACAATGATATTCAGCATAATGATATCAAAATGAACACAGATAAATTTTTTACATTGCTCCAAAAGAGCTTACAGATTATAAAAATTCATGATGGTTTCATATTTGCCAGCTTATCCAATAGGAGAACATAATGAAATTATTAGCAGGAGCTCTTATAATAAGCGCGACACTATTTACCCTATCGGCCAATTCTCAAACGCTGAAAATTGCAAGCGATGCTTCTTATCCGCCATTTAGTTATATTGACTCAAATAATGAACTTCAAGGGTTTGATATTGATATATCTTATGCTCTTTGTAAAAAAATGAATGTTGAATGTACTATTGTCACACAAGACTTCGAGGGGATGATTCCCGGTCTTCTTGCCAAAAAATACGATGCTATTGTTTCTTCCCTTTCTCCTACAAAAGAGCGCTTACAAAAAATTGATTTTACAGATCCTTACTACAACACAGCACTCGCTGTTATCGTTACCAAAAATTCGGAAATTAAAGAAATCTCAACACAAGCATTTAGAGGTAAAAACCTTGGTGTACAATCAAATACAACACAAGCTGCATATGCAGAAGATCATTATGCCTCTGAAGGAGTTAATATCAAACTTTATCCTACAGCAACAGAAGTTAATCGTGATCTTTTAAGCCATCGGCTTGATATCATCATCTTTGATAAATTAAAAGCATTAAATTGGCTTGAAAATGAAGGAAAAGACTGCTGTCTCCTCTTGGGAACTCTAGAAGAAACAAATTTTCCTATTGCAATTGCACTCCGTCAAAATAATAATGATCTTAAAAACAGTTTTAATAAAGCAATAGAAGAAATCCGCGCCGATGGAACCTATGAGAAAATTATGAGAAAATATTTTACTTTTGATATCAATTAGATAGCACTATGAATTAAAACTCAATCTGTATATTTAAGGAGTATTTTTTAAATCTTTATTGGACATGCAGATATAATTAGAAATTCGGCTTTTTTATAAGAAAATTTACATTTATCAAAATAACTTTTAATTGCTCCTTGAGAGCTAAACATTTTGTAGAATCTAATGACAACAATAAGGTTGTATTTTTATCGTATCAAAATCTAATTTTTTCTTTATGTCCAAATTTAATAGCCTTATTTTCAAGAAAAATCAGCAGTTTTGACTCATGAAATGATTCAAATCAAATATTTCGTGAAAATTAAGCTATCATACAAGCAATAAGATATTTATTTTTTTTATCAATAATGTCCAACATAATGATCTAAAATAAACATCAATAAATTTTTGAATTGCTCCCAAAAAGCTTACAGATTATAAAAACATAATGATTTCATATTGCCCGCTTATCCAATAGGAGAACATCATGAAACTATTAGCTGGAGCTCTTATAATAAGCGCTGCACTATTCACCCAATTGGCTGATGCGAAAACATTAAAAATTGCGAGTGAAGGCACCTATCCTCCCTTCAGTTATATTGACTCAAATAACAAACTGCAAGGATTTGATATTGATATATCTTACGCACTTTGTAAAAAAATGAATATTGAATGTACTATTGTCACACAAGACTTCGAGGGAATGATCCCTGGACTTATTGCAAAAAAATATGATGCTATCATTGCTTCCCTCTCTCTCACACAAGATCGCTTACAAAAAATTGACTTCACAGATCCTTACTACGATACAGCACTGGCTGTTATTGTTACCAAAGCTTCGGGAATTAAAGAAATCTCGACAAAAGATTTTAGAGGTAAAAATCTTGGTGTGCAATCCAATACAACACAAGCTTTCTATGCAGAAGATCATTATGCCTCTGAAGAGGTGAAAATAAAACTCTATCCTTCCACAATCGAAGTGAATCGTGATCTTTTAAATCATCGACTTGATGTGATTATTGTTGATAAATTACAAGCATTAAATTGGCTTAAAAATGAAGGAAAAGATTGCTGTTTCCTCCTAGGAACTCTAGAAGAAACAAGATTTCCTGTTGCAATTGCAGTCCGTCAAAATAATAATGATCTTAAAAATAAGCTCAATGAGGCGCTAAAAGAAATTCGTTTGGATGGAACTTATGAGAAAATTATGAGAAAATATTTTACAAGTGATGTTTATTAAATATCAATATGATATTTAAATGAAACCCGTTGGTTATTGCTAAAAAATATTATCTAACTCTTTCATGAGGAACACAAGAATGATTGAAAATTTAGCATTGCTATCATTTGGCAATGGGGGATGGGGAGCGGTTATACTTTCCAGTGCAGGAATGACATTGTCATTGGCGTTATGTTGTGGCCTTCTAGGATTTCCTCTAGGACTTCTCAATGCAGTAATGATTCGATCCAATATTAAGATAGCTAAAGCTCTAGCACGTCTCTTTTCAACGGTGTTTCGTGGATTACCAGAGCTTTTAACTCTGTTTTTAGTTTACTACGGATTACAAAGCCTTATTCAAAATTTATTTGACTATTTTAATTTTGAAATCATGTTCAGTATCAATGCTTTTGTTGCTGGTGTTCTTGCTCTTAGTATGGTTCTTGCAGCTTTTTCTTGTGAAGTTTGGCTTGGAGCATTTAATATTTTTGATAAAGGTCAATATGAAGCGGCTAAAGCTTTAGGCCTTTCACGAACAACCACATTTTTTCGTATTGTCTTTCCTCAGCTCATCCGAAATGCCTTACCAGGACTTTCTAATAATTGGCTTACTTTACTGAAAGATACATCCCTTGTTTCTACAATCGCGCTTGTTGACCTCATGCGACAAACGAATTTAGCTGTCGCTGCTACCAATAAACCCATGCTATTTTATTTTGTAGCATGCTTACTCTATTTGTTATTTTCAGCGGTTTTTACTGCAATCTTACGCCATTTGGAAACATACACTCAAATAGGCTATAAAAAGGTGCTAGGTCAATGATTCCTGAGTGGCTTTATTTCCTTTTTAATCCTGATCTTTTAAGCCGTTATGGAGCAAAATTTATTGATGGCTTTATTGTTACTGTTGAGCTTGTTTCTATTTCTTGTTCTCTTGGTTTTTTCCTTGGTATGCTTATCGCTTTTGCGCGTTTATCAAAGAATACGTTTTTACAATATTTTGCAAATGCTTATGTTTATTTTTTTCGCGGCTCTCCTTTGTTAGCCCAACTCTTCCTTTTTTATTATGGGCTTGGTTCAATGAACAGTTTTTGGCAACAGGTGGGGCTATGGTGGTTTTTTCAAAACGCATGGTATTGTTGTCTTTTTATTTTTACACTCAATTCTGCGGCCTATCAATCTGAGATCTTTAAAGGAAGTTTTCTATCCGTAACAACTGGACAACGTGAAGCATCAAAAGCTTTAGGTTTAAGTAATTCTGTCACATTTTTCAGAGTTATTCTTCCACAAGCAATGATTGTAGCATTACGCCCCCTAGGAAATGAGTTGATTTTAATGATTAAATCCAGTGCTGTTGCCTCACTTATTACTGTTTATGATTTAATGGGGATTGCTAAACTCACTTATTCACGGACATTCGATTTTCAAGTTTACGTTTGGGCTGCTCTTATCTATCTCTTTATCGTTGAACTCATTCATCGTTTTATTATTTTTATCGAACAGCGCCTCACTCGATATTTACGCTAAATAAAATGATCATAAAAAACTTTACCAAACCAAAATGTTGAATTAATCAAGTTCTTCATCAATGAAAGAATAAAATAAGATGAATTTGAAAAATAATAAATCGATCTCTCCCAGTAAAAAACCAGTGATCTCTATTCGAAACCTCAATAAATGGTATGGAAACTTTCAGGTCCTACATGATATCAACCTTAATGTTCAAACTGGTGAACATATCGTTATTTGTGGACCTTCCGGATCAGGAAAATCAACATTAATTCGTTGTATTAATCAATTAGAACAAGCACAAAAAGGTTCAATCTGTATCCATAACGTTGATATCCATACTGCCCCTGTACAACAGCAAAAAAATGTTCTTCGTAAGATAGGAATGGTCTTTCAGAATTTTAATTTATTTCCCCACATGAGCGTTATACAAAATTGTATTTTAGCACCTATGACAGTTCAAGGGCTGTCCAAACAACAAGCACAAGAACGGGCAATTCGTTACTTAACGCATGTTGGTATTGAAAAACACTGTGAAAAATATCCTTTACAACTTTCTGGTGGGCAACAACAACGTGTTGCGATTGCCCGTGCACTTTGTATGGAACCTGAAGTCATGCTTTTTGATGAACCAACCTCTGCTCTTGATCCAGAAAGTGTGGGAGAAGTTTTGGACGTGATGGCTCGATTGGCAGATACAGGAATTACAATGCTTTGTGTTACCCATGAAATGGGCTTCGCACGTAAAGTCTCAGAAAGAATACTCTTTCTAGAAAATGGAAAAATTGTTGAAGATACAGAATCTGAACAATTTTTTACCAATCCTAAAAGCCAACGTGCTTGTGATTTTCTTGCTAAAATTAAATATTAATCATTAACATATTGCTTTATTTATACAATTTTATTCCTATTTTTTAAAAGAGTAATAATTGTTTGTGCACCAACAACCCCCGATGGGACTTCAATTTTCATTTTCTGTTCTACCATCTCAAAGGAATCAAGTTGAGCCTGTCGTAATAAAGGATTAGCCAAAAGTTGTTCTACTTGTCTTGCTAACATGCCAGGACGGATTAATTCATTCAAATATTCCGAAACAATAGGCTTATCAGCAATAATGTTTGGAAGAGCAGCACTCCATAACATCATTTTAGGAAAAATAAATAATTTAGAAAAGCGATCAAGTTTATAGCAAAGAACCATAGGAATTTTTGCTAAGGCTAATTCAAGTGAAACAGTTCCATGTGCAGCAAGAGCAACATCTGCTTGTGCAAAAGCACGCCATTTTTCATCTTCACCAACTACAATTTCTATCTTGCTTTTCCAGCATTGCACAAAGTCACGGATTCTATCTACCAAATGAGGTAGGGTTGGTAAAATAATACGTAAATGAGGAATACGTTGTACAAGAATCTCTACTGTTTCTCGAAAAATAGGCATTAAAGAATGAATTTCTGAATTGCGTGATCCTGGCAAAATAACCAATGTAGGTGATAATGGTTGTGTATCAATCAAATTTCTTTGTTCTAATTGGCGTTTTTTTTCTGACTGAACACTCAAAAGGGGAGGATATGTCAAAAGGCGATGTCCAACATAGGTCGTGGCAGGGCCTCTCAAATCTTGCATAATCTTTTCTTCAAAAGGAAAAACCGCTAAAATATGATCAACAAATCCACACATAGCTTTTGCACGCTCTGGCCTCCATGCCCAAACGGTTGGTGCAATATATTTAATGATAGGAATAGAAGGCGCTAAAGCACGTACTTTTTTTGCAACACGATGCGTGAAATCAGGACTATCAATAATAATTAAACAATCAGGTTGTTCTTGTGCAATAAATTTGGATAAATTGCGAATATGTAGCAATAACAATGGTAGTTTTTTCAATACTTCCTTTAAACCTATTAAAGCAATATCATGGGAATCAAAAAAGCTTTTTAAACCTAATGCCTTTAAATGCCTCCCCCCAACACCAATCAAATGAATATTGCATCCTATCTGTTGTGATAAACAAGAAATTAAATCGGCCCCAAGTAAATCACCAGATTCTTCACCTGAAACCACTGCAATCTTTAAGAAACAATTATTCATGACCAAACTTTTCAAATGTCTCTATAAATAGAGAGTATTTGTTGGCTTTTTCTATTGTTGTTTTCACCGATAATATTAGACTTCTATTTGCCTCCACCGCAACACCAGATAAACCACTCTTTGCAATATTCATTATTGTCGCGGGCCCAATTGATGGCAAATCAACGCGATTATCCTGTTGTGGTTTTGCACATTTTACAAGAACGCCACCTTTAGAGGGAATTTGCCCTCTTTCTCGCATTTCACAAACACGCCACAACATATTATCAGTTCCCTCAGCGCCCTCCAGAGCAACTACCCTTCCTTGGACAACAACAACAGCTTGCCCAATATCTAATTGCCCTAAAAGCTTTGCTGCTTTTGCTGCTAAAAAAATATCTTTTTTCTCTTTTGAAGTAGCACGCCGTACTGTTAAATTAAATTCTATGGGAGCTAAAAGATCTGGTACTATTTCGTGAGCACCAACAACACAAAAACCGTGCGCTTCAATAATCCGTATAAAAGCTTTTAATAACGCATCATCTCCCCTCCTCAAAGCTCCAATTAACTTAGGAAGAGCTAAAAATGTTGTCCAGTCCAGTCGCAATTGTTTAAGAAGTGGACGCTTTTTCACACCACCTGCCAAAACAACATTATATACACTAGCCTCTTTTAAAATTTTAACGAGTCGTGCTAACTCTACAATTGATAGCTCGCAATGCTCATAGCGATAAAGAACAGAATCTGCTTCACCATGTAACAGCACAAGAAAAGGATTTTCTCCATGCTTCTCAAGAGTCTGCGCAACAGTAATCGGTAGAACACCATTTCCTGCTATAATAGCAGTACGGCCGGAAAGAAAACTTCTGGCTCCCCGAATAGGCATTTTTAATCCTTATATTCTTTTATTCTATCGCCTTCAAATTTTGGTGTACAATAAAAACGCTTTCCTTCTTCTTTAATAAAATTAACAACTTCAGAAACAGACTGAGAAGAAGAATAGAAAGAAGCAACATCACTGACACGCTCTTTAAATGGTTTGCTATGATCAAAAAGCATCGCAACCGCATGACGGAGTGCATGAATATCTTGACGCTCAAGTCCTGCACGCTTCATGCCAATAATATTGAGGCCGGCAAGTTTTGCCTGCACACCAACAGCTGTTCCATAAGGTATCAGATCACCAACCAGCGCAGATACGCCGCCGATAAATGCATGATGTCCAACACGAACAAATTGATGAACAGCAGCACCACCACCAATAATCACATAATCACCAACAGTAACATGACCAGCAATCATTGCATTATTGGCAAATGTTACATGATTGCCTACATAACAATCGTGAGCGATATGCGCATAACAAAAAAATTGGCAATTATCACCAACAACTGTCATTCCTACACTCGAATCGGACCCCCTATGCATTGTTACACCTTCACGAATCGTACAATTCTTACCAATAAAAAGAGTTGTAGCCCCTCCTTTATGTTTATTATTTTGCGGATCTGCCCCCAAAACAGCATGAGAAAATACTTTACTCTTGGCTCCTAACGTTGTCTTTCCCATTATTACAACATGACTTGTCAAACTACATTCATCACCAATAACAGCCTCTGAACTAATATGGCAAAATGGTCCAACGCGTACATTCTCACCAAGCTGCGCTCCCTTCTCCACAAGAGCAGTTGGATGGATTTTCGTACCGGACATTTTTTAATTCCCATCAAATATCGTTTATGCTTCTTCGACAATCATCGCAGCAATTTCTGCTTCAGCGACGCGAACCTCTTCTACTTTTGCAACACATGAAAAACGTCTCATACCAGATCTTTTTTTCAAAAGCTGAACATGGATTTTTAGCTGATCACCAGGCATAACCGGCTTACGAAATTTCGCATTATCAACCGTCATAAGGTAAACTAAATTTGTTTGCTTATTGCCTAAATTTAAAAGTGCTATTGCTCCTGCCGTTTGTGCCATAGCTTCTAAAATCAAAACTCCAGGCATAACAGGCTTTGCGGGAAAATGTCCCGTAAAATGTGGCTCATTAATCGTTATATTTTTAATACCAATCGCTTCTTGTTCACCATCAATATCAACGATACGATCAATCAATAAAAATGGATAACGGTGCGGTAATATTGATAATAGCTTTTCAATATCGACAGCCTCTAAGTTTTTAGTTTTTTCACTGCTGATCATATCAGCGTTTCTCCTTTTTAACTTTTCCCATACTGCGCAACGCCGCTACTTCACGAAACCATTGTTTAAATGGTCGCGCTGGACTACCTCCCCATTTTTCGCCATCCGGAATGTCATTCATAACACCACTACGAGCAGCAATCTGAACAGATTTCCCTATTATGATGTGATCCGCTACTCCCACACTTCCGCCAAGCTGAGACATATCCCCTATAGATGTACTTCCCGCAATGCCACATTGAGCGGCAATAAGACAATAGCGTCCAATTTTGACATTGTGGGCAATTTGTACAAGATTATCAATCTTACTTCCTTCACCAATAACAGTATCTTGAAATGTCCCACGATCAATTGTCGTGTTCGCACCAACTTCTACACCATCCTCAATAATAACACGACCAAGCTGTGGAATTTTCTCGATTCCAGCCCCGCCTCCAACATAACCAAAACCATCTTGTCCAATGCAAACGCCAGGATAAAGCTGAACCTTATCACCTATTATAGAACACTGAACTGTGACCTTAGGAGCAATATAGCAGTCACGTCCAATACGGCAATTTTCACCGATAACAGCTGTAGATGAAATAAGAGTTCCTGCACCAATCTCAACATTTCTACCAATAACAGCTCCCGCTTCAATACACACATCATCTGCCAACTTAGCCGTTGGATGAATATGGGCATGTAATGAAATCCCCTTCTGCCCCAACCAAGGCATTGGCTTGACAGAATCCGGAAACAAAATACGACCAATCTGAGCAAAGTCACGCTGTGGTGTGGATGTCACCAAAATTGCCATAGTTTCGGGAACTTTAAAAACAATCTCATTCGTACACAAAACAGCAACAGCAGAACTGTCCAGTAAAGCATCAGAAAACTTCCGATGCTCTACAAAAACAAGAGAACCTTCCACAGCACTCTCAAGTGAAGAAAGAGTATTGATAACTTTATGAGAAAACTCTGGATTAAGAAGCTTTGCACCCGTCAACTCAGCAGCATTTGCAACTGTCAATCGTCGGGACGGCGTAAAAAAAAATGTATCCGCCATCAAAACACTTTCTCTCCCAGCTTAAGCTATTCTCTTCAAGTTTTTCCTTCTTAAAATCGCCCAAATCAGAACTTCGTAGAAATACCAAAATTCAATTGTTGCAAACGATCACCTTCCTGCTTCGTTATTGGCCAAGCATAATCAAAACGCAAAGGACCAAACGGAGAATCCCACATCAAACTCACACCTGCAGATGAACGCCAAGCACTTTTGGTATTAGTAACAGACGGTTCACCCTTAAAAACGGCTTTATAATTATTGCCATAAAGCGTGGCAATATCCGCAAATAAAGCACCGCGCAACCCAAATCCTTCAGGCACGACAGGGATAGGAAACTGGACTTCAGCAGTCGCATTCATATATGTCGTTCCCCCCAAGAAATAAACCTCACCCTTACTGGAAACCTGACGCGGACCTATTCCATTATATTTGAACCCTCGAATCATATCAGAATTTACTTTAAACATATCGAAAATACGAACACCATCTCGGCCCATTCCGTGGATATAACCACCTCCAAAGGAAAGCAAACCAACAATATCCTTCTGATCAGAAAGAGTCTTGTACATCATCGCCTTACCCGTGGTCTTTAAGAACTTTGCACTCCCACCAAGCCCTGCATATTCCTGAAGAAGATTCACATACCACCCATCATGAGGGGATCTCATATCATCAATCGTATTATAGGTGAAACCATAACTAATTGATGAACGTTTCCAAGGGCTGTGTTTTGCAGCTTGAACAATCGCACCAGAATATTTCCCATATAATTCTATTATGTCACTCTCTTTGTCAAAATCATACTCTCCGCCAAAATCATATTCTTCCTGCACATAAGAATAAGCTACATTAGCAGATAATTGATTATTAATAGGTAACGAAAACCGCAGCGATCCACCTGTCTGCCGTACATCATAGGCTTTATCAGCACGATAAGTACTACGAAAAACATCAACGCCAGCAGATAAACGATACCCTAAGAAATAAGGATCAACAAATGATAAATTATAATTACGAGATTTTTCTTGCCCCGCACCTAATCCTAAACGAACATATTGACCACGTCCCCCAAGATTACGTTCAGTAACAGAAACTTCAAGTGACATACCAGGACTTGTCCCTCCCGTTGTATACCCTCCAGAAAGAGAGAGATCTCCTGTTGAAGCTTCAACGACATCTATTACCAAAATAACTTGGTCAGATTGATCAGTGGGAACCATTGAAATATTGACGGCTTTGAAGAAACCTAAACTTTCTAGACGACGTTTTGCCCGCTGTAATAAAGTTTGATTGTAAGCATCTCCTTCGTTTAAATCAATCTCACGGCGAATGACGTAATCACGCGTTTTCTCATTGCCACGTATATCAATACGTTGAATATAAGCACGTGTACCCTGTTCAATATTATATAAAATTGAAATTGTATGATTTGCTAAATTACGATTTCCCCGCGGTTCAACTTTAGCAAAAGCATATCCCGAATCAGCAACTTTGTTATTAATAGTTGCAACAGACTGTTCAATATCCTCTGCACTATAAACATTACCTGGCTGGGTTTTAAGCACCTTTTTTACAGATTGAACATCAATTCCATCAACATCACTTTCAACCTGAATATCGCTAATTTTATAGAGCGCACCCTCATCAAGAACGAAAGAAATTTTATACGTATTGCTTGCCGCATCAAAAGTTGCTTTAGAAGAGACTACACGAAAATCTGCATAACCACGGTTATAATAAAAGCGACGTAAAGCTTCTTCATCAACAGCGAGGCGCTCTTCACTATAAACATCACCTCCCAACAACTTCGAAAAAATTCCTGAAGTTTTTGTTGAAATCACATCACGCAAACGGCGACTTCCAAAGACATTATTTCCCTTAAAAGTGATATCACCAATCTTTGTTTTTTTCCCTTCAACAACATTAAATACCAAATTAACCCGCCCTTTTCCGAGATTAATCGTTTGAACATTAACAGTGATATTATTACGACCAAGAGTTTTATAAGCTTCACGAATTGTATTTATATCAGCAGAAAGCTTAGCAGAATTAAAAGGCTCATTCGGTTTTAAAGAAATAAACCGCTTAAGATCTGGGTCTTTAAAAGATTTATTTCCTTGAAACAATATTTGATTGACAACCTCATATTCTTTTACGAATACAACCAATTTATCACCCACCGGATTTATTTTAACATCATAAAATAAACCCAATTCGAAAAGGTTCTTCACAGCACTATCAACATCACCACTGGAAACACCTTGCCCAACCTTAATCCCCATATTGTCTCGAATCGCCTGAGAACTTACAAACTTATTCCCACGAACCTCAATAGATCGGACTACAGACGCTTGTATTTCTCCGACCGCAGCAAGTGACATAAAAACCGTTGCTGGGGCAAGCAACCCCATCTTTAACACCAATACAGATGCTGCATTTAAAAACTTTGAATTCGTAGTCATTGGCTTTTTTACCTTACTCTTGTTCCTTGGACATGATGTCTTAAAAAGCTAACTGCCATAACAACCTTTTTACAGCGAGACTTTTTATTCCTTAATTACTCATTATAATGTACAATGCCACAACATTTTGTAGACATGGTAAACAACCTTCAATTTATTTTTGCTATTATTACTCAATTTATAAAGCGTTTTCCATAATTTAATTAGCTAAACCAACAAAAATAATCATTAAAAAAGACAAAGATCATGAAAAGGAGAAGAATGGAAAAACCTAAACGAAAAATGATTCCCTGAATTTTAGCAGATATTTGCCTCCCAGTAATGACTTCAATGACATGCAATAAAAGATGCCCACCATCAAGCGGTAGAATCGGAAAAAGATTAATAAGCCCAACACTTATTGAAAGAAAAGCTGCCAAGTTTAACAAAGAGATAAAACCTGTCTCGCTCACTTTCCAAGCAATTTTAACGGTTTTAGAAGGTCCACTTAGTCGACAATGATCCTCTTTTCCTCCTATTAAACGACTCATAAAAAGAACGGTTTGAGTGGCTATAAACACAGTACGGTCTGACGCTTCTCTTATAGCTGTTACAAAACCATAGCGAATATGTTTTATATAAGTTGGATCTAAACGTGCAGGATTATTTAAATCAACAGGAACGCCTACACCTATCATAGCACTTCGGGTTCGATTACCAAATCCATCATCTCGCTCAACGACTTTCGGGGTAATCATTGTTGTAAAGACTCGCCCCATGCGTTCTATTTTAAACTCTATGGGCTCTCTTCCGTGAAAAGTCACATAGTTCATCAAATCTTCAAAACTTTCAACCCGTCGTCCATCCATTTCAACAAAACGATCACCTAATTCCAAACCGGATTGAAGAGCAGGGCTATCTTTTACCAAAGAACCAACAACGGGCTCAATGGCTACACGACCATAGATAAAGAAAAAAAATGTTAGAATAACAACAGTAAAAAGGGCATTGAAAAGGGGACCAGCAAAAACAGTTGCTGCTTTTTTCCAAGCATGCGCACTCGCAAATGAACCATCAACAATCAGAGATGATTGGGATGATACCGTATCGATTTTCTCCTCATCCCCAACAAATTTTACATAACCTCCTAAGGGGATAAGTGCTAAACGCCACTTCGTGCCACGCTTATCTGTATAACTCGCTATCTCTGGTCCAAATCCAAGCGAAAAAACTAACGCCTTAATACCACACCACAGACCAATGAGATAATGCCCAAATTCGTGCACAAAAATGATAATCATAATGATGAAAAGAATACTCAAACTTCTTAAAAGAAAATCACCCATAGTGACGATATGATTTAAAAGTTCCAAACTATCTTCTCCCAATTAGATCATACTAAAAAGATTAAAAGGCGCATCCATATCAGACATAAATGAACCAATTAAATAAAGAAGAAAAGCCGCCCCTACCAATCCGTCTATACGATCCATAAAACCACCATGTCCAGGCAATAAAGAGCTAGAATCTTTAACAGAAAACCGTCTTTTGAGCCATGATTGCCCTAAATCACTCAATTGTGAAACAATTGACAAAACAAGTGTAAGGAGCGGCACAAAAAAACTGGCTAAATTTATATCAAAAAATCCAAAAGCAACCCATATACCACCGAAAACTCCGACAAATGTACCACCAAGTGCTCCTGACCATGTTTTATTAGGAGAAAATTGTGGTGCTAATTTAGGTCCCCCTAATGCACGTCCGATAAAATAACCACCAATATCCGTTCCCCATACTATCGTAAATAAGAAAATAACAACTTGGAACCCCAACATTTCATGATCCCGTAGAAAGCATAAAGCAACAACAGGAAAAGATGCATATAAAAAACCACAAAAAACCCAACCACTCTTCTTTATAGATATAATCGCCAACACCGTAGCCAAAACGATTAAAACACAAAAAATCAATGAAGCAGATATATTCTGCACTAAAAAAAAGCCGAAAAATAAATAAAAAATACTTGCTAATATTTTTTGTAAAACACACCACTTCTCTTTAGTAATACTCATCCACTCATAGAGAATAAAACCGCCAATACACCATACAAACAAAAAAAATAAGGTTCCTCCCAACCACGTTAGATACAATGCAATAATGCCAAACACAAAAGCTGTCAGAACACGATAAACCAAATTAGACAAAATAACATCCACACAATAAAAATAGAAAATACAAGCTCTAAAATTGTAGTATTTTTATTTCACACTTGTACAAACTTCTCCTATAATTTACCATAAATAATCCAGTTTACCAAGATAGTGCTTACAAGACAAATAATCAATGAAAACAGTGTACAAAATCTTCATATCAAGATTAATCCTAAAACATGTTTTTTATTTCTCAAACATAAAATGAAAAAGCAGTTGTCTATGCTCAGTATCAATTAATTCATAGAAATTTCGTATAAAAACACTTCTCTATCAATTGCTTGTTATTTAAAAACGAATTTGACGCCACATAACATCTGCTTGTTCAATTCTATTCACATATTTTATAATGGAAAGTAAGAGCAAGATTAAGGCTTATTTTTTGCGTTATATTTTTCCCCTCCATCTTAGAATATTTGAATACCCCTTAATAATGCTTTTTCATGCAGTTTAGTAAAGACATACCGAACAAAAACTCTCACCACGCTATTAAATAGTGCCCTCCAGCGAAGAATATGACTCACTACGCAGATGAAAGAATAAAAACATCTGCCCTTTCAAATCAATCATTCCCATATCAAGATGATAAAACGGTAAAATATCCCCCTACATCACAGCTTACTATCATAATGCACACTATTCTCCACTTATCCATAGAAGAAATTTACATGTTGAGAGTATAACATCCTTTTTTTCTAGCGATAAAGCTGTTTTAAACGTGTATAATTTCAGATTCTTTCATGGCTAAAATTTTATCGATATCAGCAATAGTTTCATCTGTGAGCTTTTGAACTTTCTCTGATAAATTATGGGCTTCATCTTGTCCAATTTCACCATCTTTTTCTAACTTTTTTAAATTGTCCATGCCATCCCGACGAACATGACGCGTAGCAATACGTGCTTGCTCTGCATAGTGATGCGCAATTTTTACAAGTTCTTTACGACGCTCTTCGTTTAACTCAGGCAAAGGAATACGTAGATTCGTACCATCAGTTATGGGATTTAAACCAAGTCCAGAATCGCGAATAGCGCGCTCTACAGCTCCGACCATCGTCTTATCCCATACAGAAACCGAAAGCATCCGAGGTTCGGGAACAGAAATATTAGCAACCTGATTTATATGCACAACAGAACCATAAGATTCAACGGTCAACGGTTCTAATAAACTGGCCGATGCACGTCCAGTCCGCAAACCACCTAACTCATGTTTAAAAGCCGTAATAGCACCATCCATGCGACGTTTCAGATCATCCATAATTGATGTAACATTCATATTTCTGTCTCCTTCAATTGTCCTTTGAAGCTTACCCTTATTCCGATACTATTGTAAAGCGTCCTGTTCCATTCAAAACCTTAGCCAAACCGCCTTTTTCATGAATGGAATACACAATAATCGGTACATTGTTCTCACGTGCTAAAGTGACCGCCGTTGAATCCATAACAGATAGTCCCCATTGCAAAATTTCAACATGTGTTAATTGATCAAAACGCTTAGCCGTAGGGTCTATCTTTGGGTCTGCTGAATAAATACCATCAACTTGTGTTCCTTTAAGAAGAACGTCCGCACCAATTTCTGCTGCACGTAAAGTAGCAGCAGAATCAGTGGTAAAAAATGGATTTCCCGTACCTCCCGCAAAAATAACAACTTTTCCCTGATTCATATAAGCTATCGCCTTACGTTGCGAGAAACTTTCACAAATTTGTGGCATAGCAATCGCAGAGAGTACAACAGTTTCAACCCCTAATTTTATCAAAGATGTTCGCAATGCTAAAGAGTTAATAGCAGTTGCAAGCATCCCCATATGATCACCTGTCACTCGCTCACCACCATGCGAAGCAACAGCAACGCCTCGAAAAATATTTCCTCCACCGATAACAATCGCGACTTCTATCCCCATTGCGCGCACTTCTGCAATATCGGCTGCGATACGGTCTACAACAGAAACATCAATACCAAAACTTTGCCCCCCCATAAGAGCTTCACCAGAAGCCTTTAAAAGTATACGTTTATACGGAAGTGCTAATGCCATTAATAATCTCCCCAAAAGCACATTTATTTTCGCTTTTAACACCACGAAGGGCACCACTTTTTTCACGTGACGCCCTTTCAACAATTATATTGTTCTCATCAGAAATTCTACAGCCAACGATATCATTTTAAATCTCTGATCAAGAGTTTGCAATAACTAGCTCTTTGCAGCAGCCGCAACCTCTGCAGCGAAATCAGACTCCTCTTTTTCTACACCTTCACCTAACGCAAAACGAATAAAGCCTGTGATTTTTGCTGGTGCACCAATTGATTTCTCAGCGTCTTTTAAAGCTGCTTCAACAGTCATATCAGGATTCATAACAAAAGCTTGAGAAAGCAAAACAACCTCTTCAAAAAACTTACGCATACGTCCTTCTACCATTTTTTCAATGATATTTTCAGGCTTTCCCGACTGACGTGCTTGATCTGAAAAAATTGCTTTTTCACGTTCAACAGCAGCAGCATCAACATCTTGTGCTGTAAGTGCTAATGGATTGGTTGCGGCGACATGCATCGCGACCTGCCGTCCAAAAGCAAGAGCAGCTTCTTTATTTCCTGTCGTTTCAATTGCAACCAAAACACCAAGTTTTCCAAGCCCATCAGCTACACTATTGTGTATATAAGTCGCAACAACACCATTCTCAACAGACAATTTAGCGGAACGACGAAAAGTCATATTTTCGCCAATTGTACCAATTGCATCTTTAATTGTAAGCTCTACAGTCTTCTCAGAGCCTGGATAAAGAGAAACAGAAACAGATTCAACATCCCCTGGCGTATCTAAGGCAGCAGTTGCTACTTTACGCACAATGTCTTGGAATCCATCATTGCGTGCAACAAAATCTGTTTCAGAATTAATCTCAATCAAAACTGCATGTGAATCTTTTGATACGACTCCGATTAATCCCTCAGCTGCTGTACGACCAGCCTTTTTATCTGCTTTAGCTATTCCTTTTTTACGAAGCCAATCAACAGCAGCTTCCATATCTCCATTGGTCTCTGCTAGAGCGGCTTTACAGTCCATCATGCCAGCGCCAGATAGTTCTCGAAGTTCTTTTACTTGTGCAGCAGTAATGCTCATATTTGCCTCTTTATTTTGTAACAGTGAAAGCGTGCAAAATCCCTCTGCACGCCTATAACTTCTTCTTTAGACAATAAAAGTACCTTAATTAGGCATTTTATATTATTCAGAAACTTCTGAAACTGCATTTTCTTCCAAAATAGGTTCCACAGGTGCATCAACTTGAGCTCCTAAATCGATACCCATTGCTCCTTGCTGGCGTGCAATACCATCAAGAGCAGCACGGGCAAAAAGATCGCAATAAAGAGAAATTGCACGTGAAGCATCATCGTTCCCTGGTATTGGATGTGTTACGTCATCAGGATCACAATTGGTATCAATAATAGCAATCACAGGAATACCCAAACGTTTCGCTTCTTGGAGTGCAATATTTTCTTTATTTGTATCGATAACAAATATAAGATCTGGAACAGATCCCATATCCTTAATACCACCAAGCGCACGATTAAGCTTTTCACGATCACGTTCAAGATTTAAACGTTCTTTTTTGGTAAAGCCTTGCGCTTCAGCAGCAAGAATTTTGTCAAGCTTACGCAAACGATGTATCGAATTGGAAATCGTTTTCCAGTTTGTGAGCATACCACCAAGCCAACGCACATTAACGTAATATTGGGCAGAACGATTCGCCGCATCAGCGATAATATCAGATGCTTGCCGTTTCGTACCAACAAAAAGAATACGTCCACCACGTGCAACAGTATCTGAAACAAGTTTAAGAGCTTGGTGTAAAAGCGGAACAGTCTGAGCAAGGTCAATAATATGGATATTATTACGCTGACCATAAATATAAGGAGTCATTTTGGGATTCCAGCGATGAGTCTGATGACCAAAATGCACACCTGCTTCTAAAAGCTGGTGCATAGTAAAATCGGGTAGTGCCATAAATCTTATCCTTTCCGGTTCAACCTCCGCGGAAAAAGCAGGAAAACCTACTACCGGCGGATGCCTGCTAGAATCTTCTCAAAGACCATGTGCAAACACCCAAACTCCGCGTGTGGAATAGTGTGAACATACTAATATTTGATTCTTTTTCAAGTCATTTTCTTCAATCATTTAATATTTGCATTTTCACATTGTTCAAGATCTTTTCCAAGTTCGAGGAATTCGAGACTGTTCAATTTTGCACGCACTGAAAAAGTTCCATAATCTATATGAAGATCACGCATGACACCATTCTCATGTAAGAGAAAACTGCTACGATAAACCGGTAAACCATCTTTATTTTCTTCATCATCAAAATAAGAGATTGTAACAGGCCAATATTCTTCTTCATCCAATTGTCTCATTTTTTCCGTTTCGCTATCAGATAAAAGCGCCTTCTTCTCCCCTATGACGATACTTTCTTTTGTAACTTTATCTGCTTTATTTGTCCCATCAAATACAGTGACATGATAAAAATAATGCCCTGCCTTTGCATGGCGGATAATATTTTTTAGTTGCATTATTGGAAATTCAGCCATTGCAAGCTTATATTCTTTTTCCTTTGGCTTTTTTAATGTAACTGTAATACCATCTTGAGTACGCTCCGCGACCCCTTCGGCACGATGCGCAACCTCTTCTCCTTCTTGATCGGTAATATCAAAACGAAATGTACGGCTGTCCCCTGTTTCATAACTCGTCGTCTGTTGATCCGTTAAACGTACCGGCATACCTTCAATGTTCATACGACTAATAAAACGAAAACGGGTGTTATAACCCTGACATGCCGAACCAGTAAGCTCGTAAACCATTCGCCCTGTCATTCCAGAAATTGTCATTTCATGCGAAACACTATCGAGATGAAAATCATAAATTGCTCGATGAGGCACAATAAAAATAGGCTCTTCAGCTCTCGCAGTACATAAAAAAACACTATATAAAATTATTATAAATAATGATCTAATCATTCCCAACTTCCAAACTTTATCCCCGTTGCATAACACCATACAATAAAGCAAAAAAGGCTAGTTTC
This sequence comes from Bartonella sp. TT121SHDZB, assembly GCF_042193415.1. Lineage (NCBI taxonomy): Bacteria > Pseudomonadati > Pseudomonadota > Alphaproteobacteria > Hyphomicrobiales > Bartonellaceae > Bartonella > Bartonella sp. TT121SHDZB. Next base: position 192,520 of record NZ_JBHILR010000003.1, read on the forward strand.
TCAATTAACCACACATTTCCTTAAATCAAAAAATAGGGTATGCAATGAATGTATTATAGAACAGCTATGGAGTTTAAATTATGACCAATGTAATTGAAAGAAACTTAGAAAAGTTCGGTATCACTCTTCCTGAAGCAACCACCCCCCTTGCCAATTACATCACTACTTCGCAAAGTGGCAATCAACTCTTTATTTCTGGACAGCTCCCTCTTATTAATGGAAAACCAATAGCCATCGGTAAAGTTGGTGCAACTGTGAATACCGAACAAGCCCAAAAAGCATCTGAAGCTTGCGCTCTCAATATTCTCGCGCAACTCAAGGCAACTCTGGGTGACTTAAATAAAATAAAACGTGTGGTCAAAATTACTGTTTTTGTGGCTGTAGATTCTCATTTTACCGATATTCCTTTTGTTGCCAATGGAGCTTCTAATTTATTCGTCAATATCCTTGGTGAAATTGGAAAACACGCCCGTTCTGCTATTGGTGTTGCCTCTCTTCCTATGGATGTTCCTGTAGAAGTTGAAGCCATCATAGAAATCTAAACCTTCATTAAGACAGTGCATTATCCTAAATATAACTGAAGTCAAAATACTTCTTTGTCTTACACTCTGATAAACCTTGCATTTTTTCGTTTTTAAATTAGAATCTTAAACTTACGATAAAAGGAAATATTTGTATGAAACAAGCTTATGATAATAACAATATTTTTGCTAAATTGATTCGCAATGAAATCCCTTCTGTTCGTGTCTACGAAGATGATGATGTTATTGGATTTATGGATATCATGCCACAGGCACCAGGTCATACGCTGGTCATTCCTAAAAAAGGCTCTAGAAACTTACTTGATGCAGATCCTGAAACATTATTTCCTGTTATTAAAGCTGTTCAAAAAATTGCAAATGCTGTCAAAAAAGCCTTTCAAGCAGATGGCATAACTGTCATGCAATTTAATGAAGCAGCTAGTCAACAAACCGTCTATCACCTTCATTTTCATATTATACCACGTATGGAGGGAATAGAGCTTACCCCTCATAATGATATGATAACGCCTCCAGAAATACTTGAAGAGCATGCAAAAAAAATCCGTGCAGCTTTATAACACACTCTTAAGTTGTTGTGCTTTTTTTTCCTACACGTTTTTTTGTAAAGTTTTCCATTTTACTTTTCTTTGAACTTACAGATATATCGGAAGATGAAATTTCTAACTGTAAGCTTTCTTTTTTACCATTTGATTTTTGTATCAATACGCGAACGGTACCACCATTGCGTAACTTTCCAAATAAAATTTCATCAGCTAATGGCTTTTTAATATATTCTTGTATAACACGCCCTAATGGGCGTGCTCCCATCTGAGAATCATATCCTTTATTAGAAAGCCATAAAGTTGCAGAAGGGCTTAATTCAAAACAAATTCCCCGATCAGCTAATTGTGCTTCAAGCTGAAAAATAAATTTTTGCACTATCTGATTGATGATTAAATGAGATAAAGGTGCAAACGGAATAATTGCATCTAACCGATTACGAAATTCTGGTGTAAATAACCGATTGATTGCTTCTATATCCTCACCATCACGATGTACTTTCCCAAATCCAATAGCTGATTTTGCCATATCTGAAGCACCAGCATTGGTTGTCATAATCAAAATAACATTGCGGAAATCAATTTTCTTACCATTATGGTCTGTTAATCTACCATAATCCATTACCTGCAATAAAATATTAAATAACTCTGGATGCGCTTTCTCAATCTCATCTAGCAATAGAACTGCGTGAGGTTTCTGATCAACTGCATCTGTAAGGAGACCTCCTTGATCAAACCCTATATAACCCGGAGGTGCTCCAATTAAACGTGCTACCGTATGCCGTTCCATATATTCTGACATATCAAAACGCAATAATTCAATGCCTAAAGATGATGCAAGCTGTTTTGCAACTTCAGTTTTTCCTACACCTGTTGGTCCTGAAAATAAATAACTTCCTATTGGTTTATCCGGTTCGCGTAAACCTGCTCGCGCCAATTTTATGGATGAAACTAAGACGGAAATTGCCTGATCTTGACCATAAACAACATGTTTGAGTTCTCTTTCAAGCTTACTCAGTATCTTCTGATCATTCCGGGAAACTGTTTTTGATGGAATTCTTGCAATTGTAGCAACAGTCGCTTCAATTTCTTTAACACCTATACTCTTCTTGCGTTGTTTTTGTGGCAAAAGCTTTTGCGCTGCGCCACTTTCATCAATAATATCAATTGCTTTGTCAGGTAACCTACGGTCAATTATATAACGTGAAGATAATTCTACAGATGCCTTCATCGCCTGATCTGTATATTTAATCTGATGAAAATCTTCAAAGTAAGGCTTCATCCCCTGCAAAATCTTAATCGCATCTGTAACAGAAGGTTCATGAATATCAATCTTCTGAAAACGACGCTCTAAAGCACGATCTTGTTCAAAGAATTTGCGATATTCTCTGTAAGTCGTCGAACCAATACATCGCATAGTTCCAGAAGATAACACAGGTTTCAAAAGATTTGCTGCATCCATATTTCCCCCTAATGTCGCTCCTGCTCCAATTAAGGTATGAATTTCATCAATAAATAAAATAGCATCTGGACACAGCTCAAACTCTTTAATAACTTGCTTTAAGCGTTCTTCAAAATCACCGCGATAACGTGTACCTGCAACAAGTCCCCCCATATCAAGAGAAAATATTGTTGCATTTGATAAAACTTCAGGCACTTGCCCATCAACAATACGCTTTGCCAATCCCTCAATTATAGCGGTTTTCCCTACTCCAGGATCACCAACCAAAAGCGGATTGTTTTTTGACCTTCGACATAAAATCTGAATCATGCGTGAAATTTCTATTTCACGGCCAATTAATAAGTCAATTTTTCCATTACGTGCTTTACAATTGAGATCAACACAATAATTCGTTAAAGCACTTGTTCCTCTTTCACCATTATCCGAAATCTGCTGATCTAATTGTTCTTCAAGTCCTTCAAGTAACATGGATAATCCATCATCACGCGTGACACCCTGTGAAATAAAACGTACAGCATCATAGCGTGTCATTCCCATCTCTTGAAGAAAATATGCTGCATGGCTTTCACGTTCAGAAAAAATTGCAACAAGAACATTTGCCCCCGATACTTCATCTTTTCCAGCTGATTGTGCATGAATCACCGCACGTTGGATAACACGCTGGAAAAAAGCTGTAGGCTTTGTATCTTCATCAGCTCTAATCTGTTCATCTAACTCTGAGCAAAGATAATTGGTTAAACGCTCGCGTAATTCCTCCACATCTACTTGGCAAGCCTGAATAACGGAATTTGCATCGGCATCATCTAACAGCGCAAGGAGAAGATGCTCTAATGTTGCATATTCATGCCGTGCTTGAGTAGCAATTGTTAATGCACGATGCAAAACCTCTTCAAGACTAGGTGTAAAAGATGGCATATCTCCTCACTTCCATTCCATTACACATTGTAACGGATGTTCATTTTGACGCGCACATTCCCTCACTTGTAATATTTTCATTTCAGCGACTTCATAAGTATAAGTTCCACATTCTCCTATCCCATTGTGATGAACATTTAACATTATCCGCGTTGCCTCTTCGAAACTTTTTTTAAAAAAGTTCTTCAAAACGAAAACAACAAAATCCATAGGTGTGTAATCATCATTAAGCAAAAAAACTCGACATAATTTAGGTTTTTCGAGTTTTTCTCTAGCCTTAGGCATTATAACCGCACCATGCCTACCTTCATCCCAATTTTTGCCCTTTTCATTATGCATAATATGAGGTATGGAGTTTATTATAAGCATCTGTTCCATTATCATTTTCCATGCTGCACATTATTTTATTAATTTTAAATTCTTTCATAACTATTGCAATACCTATTTGTATTAGAAAAAAATTTTCCCTCTATGGTTAGACTTCAATCACTCGCTCATAAAATAACTTCTGTAAACAAATTAGTAATACCATTCGTCTAAAATGCATCAACAAATTACAGAAAAGGAAGCTTTATAGAAGTTTTTAGGATAAATGGAGAAATAGGATACTGCAAGTGTATATTAATTATCAAAAAATTATGCGCTACTGTAAAACAATAGCAATTTCTTTTGTTATGTTAGCTTTTTCTTACTGTTGGGCATTAGCCACGCCTCAAGGGGCCTATCCTGATAAGTATGCGGCTATTGTTATAGATGCTACTACGGGAAAAACTCTATTTCAAGCCAATGCAACACTGAAACGTTATCCTGCTTCTTTAACAAAAATGATGACATTGTACCTCCTCTTTGAAGCTATGCAGATGCGTCGTGTGACACCAAACACACCAATTCCTGTTTCTCATTATGCAGCAATGCGTCCACCAACAAAAATTGGGTTTAAAGCAGGCCAAACAATTTCTGCTGAAGCGGCAGCTAAAGCACTCATTACAAGATCTGCAAATGATGTTGCTGCTGCCATTGCAGAATATCTTGGAGGTAGTGAAAAAAAATTCGCTCAAATGATGACAGCAAAAGCTCGTAAACTTGGCATGAAACATACACATTTTGCAAATGCTTCAGGACTTCCGGATGTGCGCAATTATTCTACAGCACGAGATATAGCGACTTTGTCATTAGCTTTACGTAAACATTTTCCAAAACAATATAAATTGTTTAAAACAAAAAGTTTTAATTTTCGTGGACATACGATTAACAGCCACAATAAACTCGTAAAAATAATGAAAGGTGTCGATGGAATTAAAACAGGATACACACAAATGTCAGGTTCTAATTTAGCAACTTCGATGCGTCTTGAGGGGCGCTCTATTGTCGCTGTTGTTATGGGAGGCAAATCATCTACTGCACGTGACGAACATATGGCTAGCTTATTGAATCAATATTTGCCCCAAGCAAGCCAAATGAAAAGTGGTGAACGTTTAATAGCTTCTGTACGTTATCACTTACCCACTGGCGCTAATACTCCGATACCAACCATTAAAGATGATTCAAGTAATTTTGACGATGAAATTTCGACTATGTTGACAGCATTTGCAGAACAACCTAAAAACTCCAATATCGCAATAACGGCTGTAAATAAGGTAATTATACCAATACCGAACCCTCAAAAAACTACACCGGTTGAGACTCATAAAATTGTAACAGCCTCTTTGTCCGAAAATGCTGGATGGGCTATCCAGATTGGTTCTCTTCCTAGTGAAGAACAAGCAAAAACTCTACTTTTAAAAGCAAAAAATACAGCTTTTTCCATTTTAAAGCACGCATCTTCACATATGCAACTGTTTGAAAAAAATGGGCAGCGTTATTACCGAGCGCGCTTTACAGGGTTTCAATCAAAAAAAGCTGCATTTGATGCGTGTTCTACATTAAAGAAAGCAAATTTTAACTGCTATACTGTAGCCTACTAAAAGTTTTTGAATTCTGCATTAAGGATAGTATTATGACAGATAATGCTTTTGCTTCATTCCATAAAAAAGAAGTTTTATTGAAGCAATCATCCCTCCTTTCATTGCGTTCTCTTCACGATGCTGCCGCAAAACTTACTGGTTTAAAATATAATTCGACTGCATTAGATACACAATCTCTTGTTAATCTTCTCATTTGCCAAACAATGCGCAACCGTCGTCTCATAATGCCTCCTGTACGCATTCATTTACGCGTTGCGAGCCAAACTGGTAATGTACCTATTAAAATCCGTCTAGGAGCAACAAATATTTAATTCTACAGACGATCTCTAAAAAATTATTTTATTATTAACCATTATCTACAGCCTTAGAAAATTCTTTGATAGACATACTTCATTATTAAGTTGTAGGAATTGTTCTGATGTTTTTTTCAACTATCCCTAGAGATCTTCAAGCTTCCAATCAAACCATTTTTTAGGACACAAAAAATACCAAATATTTTTTACATTTTGATTTAATATCAAAAATTATCCTTGATATTTTTCCATAAAAAAATGAGAATAGGTTCATTAAATGAAAGCTTATCACTTTAGAGATTATTGTAAAAATTCAATAAAGAAAATTCCCCTTAAATAACGCATCAATTCATCCTACAACATAAACGCTATACAAATTTCCTAAGCTTTTTGAACTCCAATACGCAAAGCAATTTTAAAATACAAATACTATCGATGAAAAAAACATAAAAAAGCCTTTTATAAAGAGCCTTAAGTCCCAAGAGTTTTTGTCTATAATATTGAGAGCTGACAAAAGAATGATAGTGCTCGTTTTGCTCCCTTTATAAATAAAGATGTTCATGCTCGATAGATTTTATATCATTCATAGAAACTTTACATTATACTATTTATATGTACCATTGTGAAATAGATTTCAGATTAAGAAATGTTTCTTTTCAAGATATTTTTTTTCATCATACCAGATGTCCAAAAGATCTTCACTTCTAAAAAATTAAAATCTTTAAAACTCTCTCGTACCTCATCATAATCATTTAGATTTAAAACAAATTTTCCTTGAATACTCAGATATAATCTTCCATTACTTAAAAGATATTGCTATGTAAGCTTTTAAAGTTCTCATAAAACCTAGTAAAAAATAATGGCAAATTGATCATTAATTTTTCCTGACGCTCGTTTATTTTTTCCAAAGTAGACTTGCTTTTCCATTTCAGAGACAAATCAAACATATATAGGTAATACTCTTTCTCCAACCTTGCACGCAAATACTATGACTCGTTAAGAAAGCACTGAACTTGTCTTAAATTTATCTCAAGTATGCTGCTGAATTAAATTTGAATTTTGATTTATAAGGAACAAAAGAACACAAGCTTATCAGAAAAATAATACGATTCCTCTCCAAATAATCCAGTTATGGATTGAAAAAATGTTCCAGCTCTTAACAAGATATCGCATTAACTGCGAGTCCACCTTTACTTGTTTCCTTATAGCGTTCACTCATATCATGACCAGTCTGGCGCATTGTTTCTATACAAGCATCAAGAGAAACAAAGTGATTTCCATTACCATATAATGCAAGAGAAGAAGCCGTTACCGCTTTAACAGCCCCCATTGCATTACGCTCAATACAAGGAACTTGTACAAGACCTGCAACAGGATCACACGTCATTCCCAAATGATGTTCAAGCGCAATTTCTGCTGCATTTTCAATTTGAGCCGGTGTTCCACCTAATGCCGCAGTCAACCCTGCTGCAGCCATTGAAGATGCCGTTCCAACTTCACCTTGACATCCAACTTCTGCACCGGAAATAGAGGCATTATGTTTGATAACACCGCCAATAGCTGCTGCTGTTAATAGAAAATTATGTATTCCCTCTCGATCTGAGCCATCATTAAACTGAAGATAGTAACGCAAAACAGCTGGGACAACACCAGCTGCGCCATTTGTTGGTGCTGTAACAACACGACCACCTGCTGCATTTTCCTCATTGACTGCTATAGCATATACCGAAAGCCAATCATTTGCCCAAAATGGATAATTGCAATTTTTCTTTTGATTTTCCAAAAGCGTTTCATGTAGCTTTTTAGCACGCCTTGGAACACGCAACCCACCAGGCAACTCACCCTCTTGTGAAAGACCTCTATCAATGCAATTTGTCATAGCTGAAAAAATTTCATCAAGCCCTGCATCAAGAGAAGAACGCTTTATCTTTGTTTCTTCATTTAAGCGCTTCATTTCAGCAATTGAAAGTCCTGATTTTTCTGCCATTGCTAACATTGTACGAGCAGAATCAAATGGATATGGCACCTCAGACACTCCTGGTTCTATATTACCATTCATGTGTCTTAATTCATCCTCAGTTACAACAAAGCCACCACCAATAGAATAATAAATCTGCCGCAAAAGAACATTCCCATCAGTATCAAGCCCTTCAAATGCGAGTCCATTCGTATGTCCAGGGAGGATTTCATTTCGTTCAAAAATAAGATCACGTTGCACATCAAACTGATAAACGGGATGGTCTTCTGGTTGTACCCTTTTTTCACGTATAACTTTTTCTAACAAGAAGCCCATGTTATCAGGATCAACAGTAGAAGCTTTTTCTCCTAAAAGTCCTAATATGATAGCCCTATCTGTCGCATGCCCAATACCTGTGAAAGCTAAAGAACCATAAAGATAAACACGTATACGAGAAACTTGAATATTAAATAACTGAGAAAAATCTCGTATCCTTTGCAAAAACATATTAGCCGCTGTCATTGGCCCCATCGTATGTGAGCTAGAAGGACCAATACCAATTTTAAAAAGTTCAAAAACAGATAAAAACACGCACCACCTCAAAACTCTAGTATAGCTTGAGCATACGCCTTTCTATAACGTTTGTCCCCTTTAAAATCAAATTGTAAGATAAACTAAAAAAATGACAGCAATAAACACGAGTGTCGCTCGTCTTGCTACCACCCAACACCCTCTTTCTATAGTGCTTTCCATTAGCCCAACCTTCAAAACGGACAATGCCCCTAGAGTCATCACTCTCTTAATGCTTCAAACGTAGTAAAATAAGTGTTAATATGCAACATCATAATTCAATAAAAATGAGAAATTCTTCCCCAGCATATTTTTCATAATGCACCAAGTTCTTCAAAGCCTATGCTTAATGACATAAAATAGTTTATGGACATGCTTCAATGAAACGTACAAAGTTTTCTAACGGTTCTCGTTCTGTCTCAAAATTGTTTTCTGGAGCATTCATATCGCGATAGCCAAGTGCCATACCGCAAATAATATGGCGATCAAAAGGTACAGATAAAAGCGTACGAATCTGTTTATGATAATCAGCAAAAGCTGCTTGGGGGCAGGTATCCAATCCAAATCCACGTGCTGCTAACATAATGGTCTGCATAAACATACCCAAATCAAGCCAACTCCCCATTTCCATGTCGTGATCCATTGTAAACAAGAGTCCTACAGGTGCATCAAAAAATAAAAAATTTCGCGCTTTTTGATGAAGTATTTTTTCTTCATCTCCTTTTTGAATTCCAAGACTCTGATAAAGATCCAAACCAACTTTTCTACGCCTTGAAATATAAGGCTCACGCCACTGACGTGGATAATAATTATATTCACGCTCTCCTTTTACACCTGAAAGCACAAGTTGTGAAAGCTCTTGCCCAACTTTCTGTAATACACTTCCTGTAAGCACAATCACTTGCCATGGCTGAATATTGGTTCCAGATGGTGCACGTGCTGCAAGTTTTAAGATTTCTTTGATTGTTTCCAAACGAACTGGCTGATCAGTAAAAGCGCGAATTGACTTTCGTGACAAAATAGATTGAAAAACACTCATAGGAGAAACTGTCATTGTTTTTACTTTCTTTATGAAAAATAGTTTTTTCTTATCAAGGATAATATACTGCGAAAATACCTTTGCAGCTTTTTCAAACACTCTATTTCTTTAAATGACTGACACATTTCACGCAGTGTTAAACATTCCCCTTAGAGATAGTATAACCTATCTCTTTTAAGAGAAAGAAAATTGTCTAAAAGAAGACAAAATAAATTTTATAATCAATGACTAACTCCCAACTCCGCTAAGCTCTCAAAAAAACTCTCCTCAATTCGTTCTAAATTCTGTAGAAGATCATCAACATCATGCTGCACCTGCTTTAAATCAGCTCATTTTTATGAATTCCTGCAATTAATTTCTTAAGCTTTTTTTCATCATCAGGTGGGTTTTCAACCATTGTCAACATATCAGATATTTCAGACAACAAAAATTTAACTCTTTTAGCACACTGGATTTGTTTTAATTTATGACGATCCGTTTGAGCATAAAGCCGTGTACTCCGACACCGAAAAGAGATAAGAACCCCCCTCTTCTTCATAGCAAAGTTCGAGCTGTTATTGAAAACTCACGTGTTAATTTTCCAATTGAATAATATTCGTACATTTTATCATTCTGTCTGCATAGACCAAATTGTTATAAGAAATATGTCTATTTTTTATAAAATTTAGTGAGCACCTTAATCTCTACTTTCCTGCATTCTAATTTATAAGAAAATACATTCTTATCATACAAGCATTATATAGTAGAGAATCAATTATTTTTTAGATTATAGAAAAGACTCTTGATCTTTCATCATAAGTCCTTTTAAATTTTTATAGAAGATATCAATCAAAAATTTTCCTAAAATTTAAAATCAATCTTATTTGATTTGTAGATAATCAACTCTTTTCCTTGAATATGACTTTTGAGTTTCACATATTTTGGAAAAATTCTATACTGCTTTTAGAAATTAAGAAACTTTAAAATAAAGTAACAAAAAAGATAAGCATCATTACAAAACAATAACTACTAAAGACGTTTAAAATAACTGTCACCTTATAATTTTTGATATTTTTAAGAAAATATGTAACTTCTGCATTTCAAGATAAAAACGTCTGAACTTTCTATTCAGACGTTTTTTATATTATGTGATGTTGTATTTAAATTATTCAGCAACTGCCCCAGTTGTCATATTTGTCAACATAGCCTTAGCCACTTCGTTATTACTAGACTTACGCTGCTCATCTACAATCAAATCATCACGAACTGCAGCAATACGACGGATTTGAGAAATCGTACCACCCGTACCTGCTGGAATAAGACGACCGACAATAACGTTCTCTTTAAGTCCTTGCAAAGTATCAATTTTACCAGAAACTGCTGCTTCAGTAAGAACACGTGTTGTTTCTTGAAACGATGCCGCCGAAATGAAAGAAGGCGTTTGAAGAGAAGCTTTTGTAATTCCAAGAAGAATGGGATTACCAGATGCGGGTTTCTTCCCTTCTGCAATCAAATTATCATTGATTTCATCAAGTTCAATACGATCAACGTTATCACCTGGAATATAACCAGAATCTCCAGATTCAGTAATTTCAACTTTTTGCAACATTTGACGAACAATCACTTCAATGTGCTTGTCATTAATAAGAACCCCTTGCAAACGATAAACCTCCTGAATCTCATTAACAAGGTAAGATGCCAAAGCTTCAACACCCTTAATCGCCAAGATATCATGAGGCGCTGGATTCCCATCAAGAATATAATCCCCCTTTTCAATTTGATCGCCTTCTTGGAAGTGAAACAACTTACCTTTTGGAATCAAATATTCTACTGCCTCAAGAGTCTCATCATTTGGTTCAATAATAATACGACGTTTATTCTTATAACCACGGCCAAACCGAATTGTACCACTTACTTCAGCAATAATCGCATGATCCTTTGGACGACGTGCTTCAAAAAGCTCAGCCACACGAGGCAAACCACCTGTAATATCTTTCGTCTTGGCACTTTCCATTGGTAAACGAGCAATAACATCACCCGCCTTAACATGAGCACCAAGCTCAACAGAAAGAATAGTCTCCGCTGACATCATATAACGGGCTTCACCTCCTTTATACAATTTAGCAATGGATTCACCTTCTTTATCTGTGTGAATAATAATAGCTGGTTTAAGATCCGCACCACGTGGATTAGCGCGCCAATCAATCACCAAACGCTTCGTAATACCCGTAGATTCATCAGCTGTTTCAGTGACAGATAAACCATCAATCATATCTTCAAAACCTACATAACCTTCAACTTCCGTTAAAATTGGACGTGTATAAGGATCCCATTCTGCTATACGTTGGCCACGTTTAACCACATCACCATCATCAACAAAAATATGAGCACCATAGCTAACACGATGTACAACGCGCTCTTTTCCTAACTCATCCTTGATAAGGATAGCCATATTACGCCCCATAACAACCAAATGGCCTTCAGAGTTACGAACCACATTACGATTACGAATCTCCACCTTACCTTCATAAGATGCCTCTAAATACGATGAATCAACAACCTGCGCAGTTCCTCCTAAGTGGAAAGTACGCATAGTAAGCTGTGTTCCCGGCTCACCAATGGATTGAGCAGCAATAACACCAACGGCTTCTCCCTGATTAACAGGTGTTCCACGCGCCAAATCACGACCATAGCATTTTGCACAAACACCAAGACGTGTTTCACATGTTAAAGCAGAACGAATTTGAACAGATTGAATTCCAGCTGCTTCAATCTTCGCAACATCAGCTTCCTCAATCATTGCCCCACCTTCAAGGATAACCTCTCCAGAGACAGGATGTAGAATATCAACAAGGGCTGTACGACCAAGAATTCTTTGCCCAAGGGAGGCAACAATTTGTCCTGCATCAACAATAGGCTGCATGGTAAGTCCTTTTGCTGTACCACAATCAACTGCTGAAATAATAGCATCCTGTGCAACATCAACAAGACGCCGTGTGAGATAACCAGAGTTAGCAGTTTTTAACGCAGTATCAGCGAGTCCTTTACGTGCACCATGCGTGGAATTGAAGTATTCATTAACAGTTAGACCTTCTTTAAAATTTGAAATAATGGGGGTTTCAATAATTTCACCCGATGGTTTTGCCATTAATCCACGCATACCGGCCAATTGTCTCATCTGGTTAGCAGAACCACGTGCACCAGAGTGCGACATCATATAGATCGAATTCATTGGCCGTTGACGACCTGTTTTAGGATCAAAATCGACGGCCTGAATACGTTTCATCATTTCATCCGCAACGCGATCTGTACATTTACCCCAAGCATCTACAATCTTATTGTATTTTTCACCTTGTGTAATCAAACCATCATTATATTGCTGTTCGTACTCCTTAGCCAAAGCTTCTGTTTCTGCAACTAAACGCGACTTACTATCAGGAATAACCATATCATCCTTACCGAATGAAATTCCTGCACGACAAGCATAAGAAAAGCCAAGTTGCATAATACGATCACAAAAAATAACTGTCTCTTTTTGTCCACAATGCCGATAAACATGGTCAATCATTTTAGAAATATTCTTTTTCGTCATTTCTTGATTGACAATATCAAAGGAAATATCCGGACTTCTTGGCAAAAGCTCACCGATAATCAAACGACCAGGTGTCGTATCATAAAGTTTAGCAACTTCTTTCCCATCCTTACCGATATTCTTAACACGACCTTTAATCTTCGTATGAAGCGTTACAACCTTATTCTCTAGGGCATAATGAAGCTCACCTATATCAGAAAAAGCCATTCCCTCACCTGGTTCTTTTTCAGAAACAATCGAAAGATAGTAAAGACCAAGAACCATATCCTGTGAAGGAACAATAATTGGCGCCCCATTGGCTGGATGAAGAATATTATTGGTCGACATCATCAAAACACGGGCTTCAAGTTGAGCTTCAAGAGAAAGCGGAACATGAACCGCCATCTGATCACCATCAAAATCCGCATTAAAAGCAGTACACACCAATGGATGTAGCTGTATAGCTTTTCCCTCAATCAAGATAGGCTCAAAAGCTTGAATTCCCAAACGGTGCAATGTTGGTGCACGATTGAGCAAAACAGGATGTTCACGAATAACCTCATCCAAGATATCCCAAACTTCTGGATGTTCCTTCTCAACAAGCTTTTTTGCTTGTTTTACAGTTGAGGAATATCCCTTCGCATCAAGCCGCGCATAAATAAAAGGCTTAAATAATTCAAGAGCCATTTTTTTGGGAAGACCACATTGATGCAATTTTAATTCAGGACCTGTCACGATCACAGAACGTCCCGAGTAATCAACACGCTTTCCAAGTAAGTTTTGACGGAAACGCCCTTGCTTACCTTTTAACATATCTGAAAGAGACTTTAATGGACGTTTATTGGCTCCAGTAATCACACGCCCACGCCGTCCATTATCAAATAATGCATCAACAGCTTCTTGCACCATACGCTTTTCATTGCGCACGATAATTCCAGGAGCACGCAATTCAATCAACCGTTTCAAGCGGTTATTACGATTGATAACACGTCGATAAAGATCATTCAAATCTGATGTCGCAAAACGCCCACCATCAAGTGGAACCAACGGACGCAAATCCGGCGGAATAACCGGAATTGTTTTCATAATCATCCACTCTGGCTTATTCCCAGATTCAAGAAAATTTTCAACGATCTTAAGTCGTTTAATCAATTTTTTTTGCTTTAACTCTGAAGTTGTTTCAGCTAATTCGAGACGCAAATCATTAGCGATTTTATCTAACTCCATACCAGCTAAAAGTTCGTAAATAGCTTCAGCGCCAATCATAGCTGTAAACTGATCTTCTCCAAATTCATCAATAGCAAGCATATATTCTTCTTCAGAAAGAAGCTGATGGAGCTTAAGAGATGTCAATCCTGGTTCGGTTACAATATAATTCTCAAAATAAAGAACCCGCTCAATATCTTTTAAAGTTAAATCTAAAAGTGTAGAAATACGACCTGGTAATGATTTAAGAAACCATATATGCGCAACAGGTGCCGCAAGTTCAATATGCCCCATACGCTCACGACGTACACGCGAAAGGGTAACCTCTACACCACATTTTTCACAAATAATGCCCTTATATTTCATGCGTTTATATTTGCCACATAGACATTCATAGTCCTTAATAGGGCCAAATATACGTGCACAAAAAAGACCATCACGTTCTGGTTTAAACGTCCGATAATTAATCGTCTCAGGCTTCTTAATCTCACCATACGACCAGGACAAAATTCTCTCAGGACTCGCAATAGAAATACGAATAGAGTCAAATGTCTGCGCTGGCGCTTGAGGATTGAAAAGATTCATGACCTCGTGGTTCATGCTGTTCTCCTTCAAAGATTCTTAGAACCTGTTGTAATATCTCATTTATTTTATTACAGATCTTCTTTAAAAGATATTTACTTTTAAAAACGAACTGTATAGCCTTAATAAGGTTATTGAGCCTCTTAAAGTAATAAGAGCGCAGCCTTTTTCTAGTGCGCTCCTTGAATTATTATTCTGCCGTATCAGACAATGCCCGCTGTGCAATAAGTTCACGCGCATCATCAAGCTCCACATTAAGAGCAAGCGAGCGCATTTCTTTCACCAACACATTAAAACTTTCGGGTATCCCTGCCTCAAATGTATCATCACCACGCACAATTGCCTCATAGACTTTTGTTCGACCAGCCACATCATCTGATTTTACTGTTAGCATCTCCTGCAAAGTGTATGCAGCACCATAAGCTTCAAGTGCCCATACTTCCATTTCACCAAAACGCTGACCACCAAACTGCGCCTTACCTCCTAATGGCTGCTGCGTAACAAGTGAATAGGGACCAATAGACCGCGCATGAATCTTATCATCAACAAGGTGATGCAATTTCAACATATAAATATATCCCACCGTTACGGGACGATCAAAAGGCTCTCCAGTACGACCATCATAAAGTGTAACCTGCCCCGAACTATCTAAGCCCGCGTCTTCTAACATCATGTTAATATCAGATTCATGTGCTCCATCAAAAACAGGCGTTGCAATTGAAACCCCTTTCTTCATCTGTAATGCCAATTTGTAAAGGCTTTCATTATCATACTGACGGACTGGTTCATTATGATTATCATCAGGCATAAGATTTTCAATACGCTGACGCAGCGGCAATATATCCCCAGTCTCTTGATACAACTCTAACAAATCACCAATCTTCTTGCCCATCCCCGCGCATGCCCAACCAAGGTGCGTCTCAAGAATTTGCCCAACGTTCATACGACTAGGCACACCAAGTGGATTCAAGACGATATCAGCATGGGTTCCATCTTCAAGAAATGGCATATCTTCTATGGGAAGAATACGTGAGACAACACCCTTATTCCCGTGCCGTCCCGCCATCTTATCACCTGGTTGGATTTTGCGCTTCACAGCCACGAAAACCTTCACCATTTTCATGACACCAGGAGGCATTTCATCACCTCTTTGGACCTTTTCAACTTTATCCATAAAACGACGTTGTAATGCGTCTTTTGATTCATCATATTGCTTGCGTAAAGCTTCAATTTCATTTTGAAGCTTTACATCCTCAATAGCAAATTGCCACCACTGCGATCGTGGATATTGCCCCATTACCGTATTATCAAGCTTTTTACTACCCGAAAAACCCTTCGGACCTTCTACAGCGACTTTACCTGTTAACATATCGGTAAGACGCGCATAAACATTGCGATCAAGAATCGATTGTTCATCATCACGGTCTTTTGCTAAACGCTCAATTTCTTCACGCTCAATTGCCATCGCACGTTCATCTTTTTCCACACCATGACGATTAAAAACCCGAACTTCAACAACAGTACCAAAAGTCCCAGGAGGCATACGCATAGAAGTATCACGAACATCGGATGCTTTTTCCCCAAAAATTGCACGCAGAAGCTTTTCTTCCGGTGTCATAGGACTTTCACCCTTTGGTGTAATCTTTCCAACTAAAATATCACCCGGTTGAACTTCAGCACCAATATAAATAATGCCAGCTTCGTCAAGATTTCTTAACGCTTCTTCCGCAACATTAGGAATATCACGTGTAATTTCTTCTGGACCAAGCTTTGTATCACGTGCTGCAACTTCAAATTCTTCAATATGAATCGAGGTAAAGACATCATCGGCAACAATGCGTTCGGATAACAAAATGGAATCTTCGTAATTGTATCCATTCCAAGGCATAAAAGCCACAAGCACATTTCGCCCAAGAGCTAAATCACCAAGATCCGTAGACGGACCATCTGCAATGATATCACCTTTCTCTATCCTATCACCGACATGCACAAGAGGACGTTGATTAATACAAGTGGATTGATTAGAACGCTGAA
This sequence comes from Bartonella sp. TT121SHDZB, assembly GCF_042193415.1. NCBI lineage: Bacteria > Pseudomonadati > Pseudomonadota > Alphaproteobacteria > Hyphomicrobiales > Bartonellaceae > Bartonella > Bartonella sp. TT121SHDZB. The sequence continues at coordinate 209,173 of NZ_JBHILR010000003.1, forward strand.
ATTTTTGTAAGCGGTAAATATCAACACCTGATTTTGAAGGATCTAAATCTTCTGTTGCACGGATAACAATACGGGTAGCATCAACCTGATCGACAATACCACCACGCTTTGCACAAACAGCAGCTCCTGAATCGCGAGCAACAATGGATTCCATTCCCGTCCCAACAAATGGCGCTTCAGCGCGCACAAGAGGAACTGCCTGACGCTGCATGTTCGATCCCATCAGCGCACGATTCGCATCATCATTTTCCAAAAATGGAATAAGCGCTGCTGCGACTGAGACCAACTGTTTGGGTGAAACATCCATCAAATCAACATGATCACGCGGCGCCATTAAAACTTCACCAGCATGACGGCAAACAACAAACTCTTCTATAAAATGGCCTTCACTATCTAACGAAGAATTAGCTTGAGCTACATAATGCTTTGCTTCTTCCATCGCTGAAAGATAAATAACTTCTTTTGTGACTTTACCATCAATAATTTTTCGATATGGGCTTTCAATAAAGCCATATTTATTAACCCGCGCAAATGTTGCTAAGGAGTTAATAAGACCAATATTCGGGCCTTCTGGTGTTTCAATCGGACAAATACGACCATAATGCGTAGGGTGTACGTCACGAACTTCAAAACCCGCACGTTCACGAGTCAAACCACCTGGACCAAGAGCAGAAAGACGGCGCTTATGGGTAATTTCCGACAATGGATTGGTTTGATCCATAAACTGTGATAATTGTGAAGATCCAAAAAACTCGCGAACTGCCGCTGCAGCAGGCTTTGCATTGATCAAATCCTGCGGCATGACTGTATCAATTTCAACCGATGACATACGCTCTTTTATCGCACGCTCCATACGAAGGAGACCAATGCGATATTGATTTTCCATCAACTCCCCAACGGAACGAACGCGACGGTTGCCAAGATTATCAATGTCATCAATTTCACCACGTCCATCACGCAATTCAACCAACATCTTAACAACAGCAAGAATATCCTCTTGGCGCAAAATGCGAACTGTGTCTGGACAATCAAGATCCATACGCAAATTCATCTTAACACGCCCGACAGCTGAAAGATCATAACGCTCTGGATCAAAAAACAATGAATGGAACATTGCTTCTGCTGTATCGATTGTTGGAGGCTCACCTGGACGCATCACCCGGTAAATATCAAATAAAGCATCCTGCCGACTTTCATTTTTATCCACCTTCAAAGTATTGCGGATGTAAGCGCCAATATTCATGTGATCAATATCAAGAATATTGACTTGATCAGCACTAACATCAAGCAGAATTTTTAATACTTTTTCATCAATTTCATCACCAGCTTCAAGGTAAATTTCACCTGTTTCGTAATTGACGATATCTTCAGCTAGATAACAACCTAATAAATCATCTTCACTAACTTTAACCGCTTTAAGTCCTTTTTCTACCAAAGCCTTCGCAGTACGAACGGTTAATTTTTTACCAGCCTCCGCAACAACTTCACCACTATCTGCATCTATAAGATCAGAAATGAGCTTCATTCCTTTAAAGCGATCAACAGAATAAGGAACTCGCCATCCTTTTCCATCACGCTCATAAGTCACTTTATCATAAAACGTCGACAGAATATCCGACGCATCCATACCTAATGCCATCAAAAGACTGGTAACAGGAATCTTGCGCCGCCGATCAATACGCGCATAAATGATATCTTTAGCATCAAACTCAATATCAAGCCAAGAGCCACGATATGGAATAACACGAGCAGCAAAAAGAAGCTTTCCTGATGAATGCGACTTCCCTTTATCATGGTCAAAAAATACACCAGGAGAACGGTGCATCTGAGAAACAATAACACGCTCCGTACCATTAACGATAAAAGTACCATTCGTCGTCATTAAAGGCATATCGCCCATATAAACGCCTTGCTCTTTAATGTCTTTGATATCTTTGGAGCCAGTATCTTCATCAACATCAAAAACAATCAAACGCAATATGACCTTTAATGGAGCAGCATAAGTTAAATCACGTTGACGGCACTCTTCAACATCAAATTTTGGTAAATCAAATTCATAACCTACAAACTCAAGCATAGCTGTACCGGAAAAATCTGAAATAGGAAAAACAGATTTAAAAACAGCTTGCAAACCTTCATCTGGTCGTCCACCTTTCGGTTCCTCAACCATGAGAAACTGATCGTATGACGCTTTTTGGACCTCAATAAGATTCGGCATTTCTGCTACTTCAGGAATCTTACCAAAAAATTTGCGTACGCGCTTACGACCATTGAATTGAGACATCATTGCGTGAGTCTGAGCCATCGTCGCTCCTTGATCTTTACTCTTCAAGGTAGACCAACCTTGAAAGCCTTATATCATTAACCTGCATATGCAGACCAGTTCACTTGACACTCAATAATGAGCATCATTAACTTTTCCCACCAGCATAAGCCATTTATCTCTTTGACTCTATGATGAAGGGAGGAGTAATCCAAAACTATTCCATTCCTGTTACGAAACCGTTTGGAAAAGTTTTTTTACTCATTCTTTTTCCTCTTTGTATTAAGAGAAAGAAAATCGGCGAACATAAATGCCCGCCGATAAAATTAAATTTACTTAAGTTCCACTTTAGCACCGGCAGCTTCAAGTTGAGACTTAATTTTCTCTGCCTCTTCTTTAGAAGCACCTTCTTTAATAGGCTTGGGTGCTCCTTCAACCAGATCTTTAGCTTCTTTAAGACCAAGTCCAGTAAGAGCACGAACTTCCTTAATAACATTAATTTTTTGTGCGCCACCTTCAACAAGAATAACATCAAATTCCGTTTTTTCTTCAGCGGCTGGAGCAGCAGCACCAGCAACAGCAGCGACAGCTACAGGAGCAGCAGCCGAAACTCCCCACTTTTCTTCAAGTAACTTAGAAAGCTCAGCGGCTTCCAAAAGGGTTAGATTAGAAAGGTCTTCTACGATCTTCTCTAGATCAGCCATTTTTAAATTCCTTCAATTAAAAGATTTGAACCATTATTAAATTTTATCCAAAAAAACAGAAAAGTATTAAAGCTCTTCCATAAACGTGAATACAAACAGCCTTAAGCCGCCTTATCCTCCTGAGCATATGCTCCAATGACACGTGCAACCTGACCAGCAGGGGCATTAACAACCTGTGCAATACGGGTCGCAGGGGTAGAAATCATCCCCACAAGTTTTGCACGCAACTCGTTTAATGAAGGCAATGAAGCCAATGACTTCACAGCATCTACAGTTAAACTTGTTGCACCCATCGAGCCGCCAAGGATGACAAATTTGTCATTGCTTTTTGCAAAATCAACAGCAACTTTCGGCGCTGTGATCGGATCTTCTGAATAAGCAATAAGCGTTTGTCCAGTAAACAAATCCACTATCGATTCAGATTCCGTGCCCTGAAGAGCGATTTTAGCAAGACGGTTTTTGGCAACTTTAACGGCCCCACCAGCTTCACCCATTTTTGAACGCAGATCATTCATCTGTGAAACTGTCAGACCGGAATAATGTGCAACAACAACAGAACCAGACTTCCGAAAAGCCTCGTTAAGCCATGTAACAAATTCGCGTTTTTCCGCTCTATTCACTGTCTCTCTCCATTTAACAGATTTGCTTAAAACAAACCTGTTGGTTACCTTTGATAACATAAAATACTTCATGTCACCGATGAGGATCCTGTCCCCTTTTTCACGCACAGCATTCAAAGGCAACCCTGGCTCAAACCCTTTAAGTCTTTTAACTCTCAGTTTTTACCCCAGTCTCATGCAGGTTTTTTTTGATTAAGATACTTAAAAGCATCACCTACAATCTCGGACAGGATATTCCGGAATTTCTCCCGGTATAACCTAAGCTCTATAAAGCTTAGATAGTTAAATGCCGATCACAATCAGCAGTTATAATACAATTTTGATATTCACATACCCCAAAACAAAATTATAAATCATCTTATACTGACTCTGAACGAACTGTTGCTGGATCAACTTTAACACCAATTCCCATAGTCGAAGAAACAGCAACACGCTTAATATACTCACCTTTTGCACCTTGCGGCTTGGCTTTAATAACTGCACTTGCAAAAGCCTTTATATTTTCTACGATTTTTTCAACGCCAAAAGAAGCCTTACCAATACCAGCATGCACAATACCCGCTTTTTCCACACGAAATTCAACAGCACCACCTTTAGAAGCCTTAACAGCACCGGCAACATCAAGTGTTACAGTACCAACTTTTGGATTTGGCATCAAACTCCGTGGACCAAGAATCTTACCAAGACGACCAACAAGAGGCATCATGTCTGGTGTTGCAATACAACGATCAAAGTCAATCGCCCCACCATTAATGCTTTCAAACAAATCCTCGGCCCCCACAATATCAGCTCCGGCCGCCTTAGCTTCCTCAGCTTTATCTCCACGGGCAAAAACGGCAACACGAATATTTCGTCCTGTTCCATTAGGCAAATGAGCAACACCTCGAACCATTTGATCAGCATGACGAGGATCAACACCCAAGTTCATTGAAATTTCAATTGTTTCATCAAACTTAGCAACTGCACGCTCCTTAACCATTGAAACGGCATCTTTTAAAGCGTAAAGCTCATTAAAATTAATATCTTTTCGGATATTCTTTATTCTTTTTGCTACTTTTGCCATAATATTAGCCCACCACTTCCAAACCCATTGAGCGAGCAGAACCTTCAACCATACGCATTGCCGCTTCAATATCATTCGCATTAAGATCTTTCATCTTCGATTCCGCAATCGAACGAATCTTATCGCGAGAAATGCTTCCTACAGAAACTTTACCAGGCTCTTTTGAACCAGATTTCAGTTTCGCTTCCTTCTTTAAAAAGAACGATACAGGAGGCGTCTTGAGAGAAAACGTGAAAGATTTATCTTGGTAATATGTAATAACAACTGGAATCGGTGCTCCCTTTTCCATTTCTTGTGTCGCTGCATTAAACGCCTTACAAAATTCCATGATATTAATACCACGTTGCCCAAGAGCTGGACCAATCGGTGGAGATGGAGTAGCAGCCCCTGCAGGAACCTGCAACTTGAGCTGACCTATACTTTTTTTTGCCATAACAATCTGCCTTCAATTTCACTGGTATACTGACAATTTATCTTGCCTATTACCCGCTGCAGTCATGTGGTCCGGATCATTAAGCCGACAAAAGCCATAAATCACCTCCCACTCCTTCCTTAAAGTAATTAAGACTACTCTAAGTTTAATTAGATTTTCTCAACTTGACCAAATTCCAAATCAACAGGCGTAGGACGCCCAAAAATGAGCACCTCAACTTTAAGACGAGAGCGCTCTTCTTCAACCTCTTGAACAATTCCATTAAACGAAACAAAAGGACCATCAGCAACGCGAACTTGCTCTCCAACCTCAAACAATACAGAGGACTTTGGAGACTCAACCCCCTCTTGAACTTGTTTAAGAATTTCCTCAACCTCTCGATTAGAAATGGGAACAGGACGCGCATCCGACCCCAAAAAACCTGTCACTTTAGGTGTATTCTTAATAAGATGATAAACTTCATCTGTTAATTCAGCACAAACAAGAACGTAACCAGGAAAAAATTTTCGCTCAGCATCAACTTTACGTCCACGACGAATCTCTACAACACGCTCTGTTGGAACAAAAATCTTTTCAAACAAATGATCAAGCCCTTTTTGCTTTGCCTCCTTATCAATAGCTTCCGCTACTTTTTTTTCAAAATTTGAATATGCCTGAACAATATACCAACGAGCTGCCACTGTCACACTTCCTTACATTCTCAACTAAAAAAATATTTCAGAAGATCAATAACCCGCCAAACACTAAAATGCATAACTTGATCCACAATAAAAAAGAAAGCCGAAGCCAACGCAGTTACCAACAAAACCATAACAGTAGAAATAACCGTTTCACGACGTGTAGGCCATTTCACTTTAACTGTCTCTGCATAAACCTGCTTCACAAAGGCAATTGGACTTGTTTTAGATGCCATCGTCACACTATACTTTCTCTAACCCTATTGTGTCTTATACAACAAAATAAATAGGAAAAAATGCAAAAACCAAATTTCAAATTTATGCAATTCCCTTACTTTCTATTCAATACCGTTTCACACACAAAAAAACAAGCCCCATATAAAAAAAAGCAAAAAAGGCAGAAAATCCACTACCTCACACCCAAAATTCTATTCCCCTTTGGCAGGGGCAGCAGGACTTGAACCCGCGACCTGCGGTTTTGGAGACCGCCGCTCTACCAACTGAGCTATACCCCTAATTCTCAAAACTGAAATACTTTCAACACCTCTTCAACAAACATTGTTTATTCAATGATCTTAGAGACGATACCGGCACCAACAGTACGACCACCTTCACGAATAGCAAAGCGAAGTTTCTCT